>CALZJC010000025.1 GCA_945787525.1 Thermoanaerobaculia bacterium
CACCAGGAAGACCGCCAGCTCGCCGATCTCCGGGTGACGCAGGGTGCGAATCGCCTGCGGCAGCAGCAACTCGGTCGGGCCACGGAAGACGAGCGAGAACGGGAGCCGCTTGCCGAGATCCTCGGCCTGCCTGGACGACAGCTCGCCCACCGGGCCGGCCTCGGTGAGCTCCAGCGCTACCGGGTCGCCCTCTTCCTGTCGCAGCTCGAAGCTCTGACCGATGAGGCCCTCGAATCTCGCCAGCTCGAGCTCTTCCAACATCGCCGGCCGAGAATAGCACCGCCGGGTGGCCGCTGGCTTGGCAATTGCAGCTCGAAGTTGCGACAATCTCGGGCATGACCATGCCCGTCGCTCCGATGACCGCTCGATTGACTCTCGCCGTGCTCCTCACCGCCGCAGTCCCGTCCTTTGCCGGGGACGCAGCGGATCTGGTGCTGCGCAACGGCCGCTTCTATCCGGTGGCGAAACCGGGTGTGGTCGAGGGCAGCCTGGCGGTGCGCGATGGGCGGATCGCCTTCCTGGGGCCGGACGCCGGCGTCGCCGAGCTGGTGGGCGCCGAGACCGAGGTCGTCGAGCTTGCCGGCCGCACGGTGACGCCCGGGCTGATCGACGCACATTCCCATCTCGTCGGTCTGGGCCGGGCGCTGTCGCAAGTGGACCTGGTCGGCACGGCTTCGTACGCAGAGGTGATCGAACGAGTGCGCACCCGGGCGGCGGCCCAGCCGCCGGGCTCGTGGGTCAACGGCCGCGGCTGGGACCAGAACGACTGGCAGGTCCAGGAGTTTCCGACCCACCAGGCGCTGAGCGCCGCGGTTCCCGATCACCCGGTCTGGATGCGGCGTGTCGATGGCCACGCGGCCCTGCTGAATGAGCGGGCCATGTGGGTCCTGGGCCTGGACGATTCGGTCGCCGATCCACCAGGCGGCCGGTTTCTGCGCGACGCCGAAGGCCGGCTGACCGGTGTGCTGATCGACGACGCGATGACCGTTGCGCGCGTCGGCCTGTCCAGCGAGAGCACTGCCGAAGAGATCGAAGGCTGGATCCTTGCCGGGGCTCGGCACTGTCTCGAGCGCGGCCTGACGACGGTCACCGACATGGGGGTGGACCAGGCTGACATCGATGCCTCCGCCGGGTTGCGCGCCGCCGGGCGGCTGCCGCTGCGCGCCGCGCTGTTCCTCACCGACGAGGCGGAGCTGCTCGACGCCTGGTTCGAGCGCGGCCCCGAGATCGATCCCGAGGCGCGGCTCCTGGTGCGCGGCGTCAAGCTGTACTCGGACGGCGCCCTGGGCAGTCGCGGCGCGGCGCTGATCGAGGAGTACAGTGACGAGCCCCAGAACCTGGGCCTGCTGCGCACCTCCTCCGATCACATCCACGACGTCTGCGGCCGGGCGCTGGCGAGCGGCTTCCAGGTCGGCATCCACGCCATCGGCGACCGCGGCAATCTGATCAGTCTGGACGGCATCGAGCGCTGGTTCGGCGGTCCGCGGCCCGCGGCCCGCTTCCGCATCGAGCACGCGCAGGTGATGCGGCTCGGCGACATCCGGCGCATGGCCGATCTCGGCGTCATCGCCTCCATGCAGCCGACCCATGCCACCTCGGACATGCCCTGGGCGGAGGACCGCGTCGGAGCGGCGCGCCTGCGCGGCGCCTACGCCTGGCGCCGGGTGCTGGACGCCGGTGGCGAGCTGGCGCTGGGCAGCGACTTCCCGGTCGAGCTCGCGGATCCGACCCATGGGCTGTACGCGGCGGTGACGCGCCAGGATCAGGCGGGCCACCCGGAGGGTGGCTGGCTGCCCGGCCAGCGGCTCGACAGCGCCGAGGCGCTGCGTGGCTTCACCCTCGACGCCGCCCGATCGATCTTCCTGGAGGAAGAGGTGGGCAGCCTCGAGCTCGGCAAGCGCGCCGACCTGACGGTCTTCGCGCGCGACGTCATGACGATGCCGGCGGCCGAGATCCCGGCCGTGGAGATCGACATGACCCTGGTGGACGGTGAGATCGCCTACCGCAGAGAGGGGGCGCCATGAGGGCCCTGGAAGCCGACAGAGCGTTGATTGGAGCGCTGATCGTTCTGCTAGCCTTTCCGGTGATGGCAGCGGCGCTCAACCCGCAGGCACCGCCCCCGGATCCGTTCGTCGATCTGCGTCGGGAGATGGTCGACCAGCAGATCCGGCGTCGTCACGTGAAGGCGCCGAACGTCCTGCGGGCGATGGAGGAGGTGCCGCGCCACCGCTTCGTGCCCGAGCACCAGCAGAGCTCGGCCTATGTCGACTCGCCGCTGCCGATCGGCGACGGCCAGACCATCTCGCAGCCCTACGTCGTCGCCCTGATGACCGAGCTGCTGGAGCTCGATGACAGCTCGAAGGTGCTCGAGATCGGCACCGGCTCGGGCTACCAGGCGGCGGTGCTGTCGCGGATCGCCAGAGAGGTCTACAGCATCGAGATCCGTGACGGCCTGGGCGAGGCGGCGCGCGATCTGCTGGCCGATCTGGGCTACGACAACGTGCAGGTGAGGATCGGGGACGGCTACCAGGGCTGGCCCGATGCGGCGCCCTTCGACGGCATCATCGTCACCGCCGCACCGGAGCGCATACCGCAGCCGCTGGTCGACCAGCTCAAGATGGGCGGCAAGATGGTGGTCCCGGTGGGCCGCTTCCTGCAGGAGCTGCTGGTGATCACCAGGACGGAAGACGGCATCCAGACCCGGGAGGTCGCCGGCGTGCGCTTCGTGCCGATGATCGGCGAGGTCGAGAAGCCGCCGTCCTAGCCTGACCTTCTCACCGTCAGGCTGGCCGTCGAGGCGGCGCACCTCGTCGTCGATCGGGGTCGGCGTCTCGAGCTGGCGGCGCGCCTGCTCGGCGACCTTCATCTCGTCCAGGCGCCGTCCCATGGGCAGCAGCCGGCGTTCGAACGAGCCCACCGCCCGGTTGTAGGCGTCCAGCGCCTGCCCCAGACCCCGGCCCATGTTGGTCAGCTCCTCCGAGAACTTGGCCGCCCGATCGTAGAGCTCCTGCGCCACCTTGGCGATCGCCTCGGCGTTGTCGGCCAGCGACTGCTGCTGCCAGTAGACCGCGAAGGTGCGCAGCAGCGCGACCAGCGTGGTCGGGGTCGCGATCAGCACCTTCGACCGCATGGCGTCGACCTGCAGATCGGGATCGCGCTCGAAGGCGACCGACAGGAAGGGGTCGCCGGGCAGAAACATCACCACCAGATCGACGTCACCGGCCAGCGAGTCGGCGTAGTCGCGGCCGGCCAGCATCCGCACCCGCTGGCGCAACGCCCTGACGTGGCGGTCGAGGGCGGCGTTGCGCGCCGCGTCGGTGGTCGCTTCGCTGGCCTCGAGGTAGGCGGCCAGCGGTACCTTCGAGTCCACCGCCACGAAGCGACCGCCCGGCAGCCTGACGGTCATGTCGGGCCGGCCGCCGTCCTCGACCGTGGACTGCTCCGTGAAGTCGCAATGGCGGGTCATGCCGGCCAGCTCAGCGATGTTGCGCAGCGCGATCTCGCCCCATTTACCGCCGCCCTGGGGGCCGCGCAGTGCCGTCGCCAACGACGTGGTCTGCTCCTGGAGCCCGGCGGTGGCACCGGCCAGGGTCTCGACCTGGCTGTCGATCCGCGAATAGGCCTCGACCCGGGCCCGCTCGACCTCACCGGTGCGCAGCTCCAGCCGGTCCAGGGTCTCCTTGAGCGGCTCGAGGAGGTTGCGGATCTCGGTCTTGCGCTCGTCCAGATCGGCCCGGGCGCTGCCGCGCGCTCGCGCCAGACTCTGTTCGGCCAGGGTCAGGAACTGCTCGCTCGAGCCCTTGAGCGCCGCCGCCGCCAGGGACTGGAAGGTGGTCTCCAGTTCGCGGCGGGTCCGGTCGACGAAGCGCTGCTGCTCGTCGATCAGACGCTGTGCCTCCTCGACGCGAGCACCGGCGACCGCCTGTTGCCGGTCGAGCTGGCGGATCGTCTCCTGCGCCTCGTCGAGCTCGCGCTCCGCCGCCTCGCGCCGCGCCCGCTCGCCGGCCAGCATTGCCCGTGCGGCCGACAGCCGCGCCGCGGCGATCAGCCCGGCGACCACCAGACCCGCCAGCGCGGCCAGCGCCGGAATCAGGAGATCGTTCATCCGACCGGTCTGGGGTCAGCGATAGGCCAGCTCATCCCCGACAGGATACCCGACCACGAGCAGCGACCCTTCCGTACGAGCCAGCTTCGAGGATTCGCTCCGAGCACCTGAGCCGCAGGCTCAGATGCGAGCAGCGAACCCTTCTGCTCGAGCCATTTCCCGCCACCGGCGGGGAATGGTGGAGCAGAAGGGATTCGAACCCTCGACCCCCACGTTGCGAACGTGGTGCTCTCCCAACTGAGCTACTGCCCCATGGGCCCGCCGGGGCTCGAGTCTATCAACAGTCGTCGATCTGGAGGCCTGTCGCCGTCACCAGGAGACCGTCTCGCGGGTCCAGGGCAGGTGTGGCCGGCTCCAGCCGGGCTCTTCGGCCAGGGTCGCGGCGAGCACCTTGCGGGCCGGGTCCTCACCATGGTTTAGGAAGGTCCGACTCGGCGGCGCCGGCAGATCGCGGCACCAACGCAGCAGCTCGTCCTGATCGGCGTGGGCGGAGAGCCCGTGCAGGCTGGAGATCTCGGCCCGGACCGGGATCCGCTCGCCGTGGATCGCCACCGTGCGCACGCCTTCGGTCAGCGCCCGGCCGCGAGTGCCCCCCGCCTGGTAGCCGACAAAGACCACCGCGTTGCGCTCGTCGCCCAGCCGCCGCTTGAGGTGATGCACGACGCGCCCGCCGGTGGCCATGCCGCTCGAGGCGACGATCACCGCCGGCTCCCGGCGGCTGTTCAGACGCTTCGACTCGTCCACCTTGCGGCAGCGGTTGAAGCGATCCGGCGACAACGGGTTGAGGTGCTGCTCGACGAGCTCGCGAAGATCCTCGTCGTGCTCGGATTCCGCCTGTTTGTAGATATCGGTCGCCTTGATCGCCATCGGCGAGTCGAGAAACACGGCGCTCGGGTCGAGCAGGCCGTCGTCGACCAGGGCGGAGAGGTGATAGAGGACCTCCTGCGTGCGGCCCAGCGCGAAGGCGGGGATGATCACCGTGCCACGGCGCTCGAAGACCCGCGCGATCAGGGCGCGAAAGGCGGCCTCGGGGTCCGTTCCGCGATGATCCCGGTCGCCGTAGGTCGACTCGAGCACCAGCGCGGCGGGCTCGGCCAGTGGGGGCTCCGGGTCTTTGACGATCGGCACGTCGTAGCGACCGACATCGCCCGAGAAACACCAGGTGCGGCGCTCTCCGTCGCTGCCCTTGGCGCTGACCTCGAGTGAGGCGGCGCCAAGCAGGTGGCCGGCGCGGCGCAGCCGCGCCCGGATGCCGGGCAGGATTTCGTGCTCCTGGTCGAAGGCCAGCCGCTGCAGCAGCTTGATCGCCGCGCGGCTGTCCTTGGCGGTGTACAGCGGCTTGGGCTCGGCGTGGCGGCTGTAGCCCCGTTTTCTGGCATAGCGCGCCTGCTCCTCCTGGATCTTGCCGGCGTCCTGGAGGATCAACGAGACCAGGCCGCGGCTGGCCTTGGAGCAGTAGATCGGGCCGTCGAAACCCTCGGCGACGAGCCGCGGCAGCAGGCCGGTGTGGTCCAGGTGAGCGTGGGTCAGCAGGACCGCCGACAGCTCGTGCGGCTCGAAGACGAACTGACGCCAGTTGTGCTGTTCGAGCTCGTCGTCGCCCTGGTAGAGGCCGCAGTCGATCAGCAGGCGGGTGTCGCCCCAACGCAGCAGGGTGGAGCTGCCGGTGACCGAACCGCACGCGCCGCAAAAGGTGACTTCGCCCATCAATCCGCCTCCGTTCCGTCGAGCCTCGATCCTACCAAGGGAGTCGAGGGTTGGAGCCGGCAACGCGTTGGGGCCGGCCGGCAAGAGGAGTCGAGAGGTGGGTCCTCCAGGGGCCCGGCTCGCGCTCTTCCGAATGCGGACGGGGTGGCTCTCGCCTCCTTCGCCGGCGCTCGGACCGGGCTTGCCCTTTGATGGAGCTTGGTAGGCGCGCCGGCTACGATACCCCTGGGTGGACCCACCTCTCGACTCCTCATGCCGGCCTCCGGTGGGGGCATACGGTACGGCGAAGCGGTGGCCATCGTTCAGGGGCTGAGAGAGGACGCTCACCGGCCTGGGGGTAGGAGGCGAGAATCGTCGGCATCGAGACGCTGAGCCACTTTCCTCGGCACCGAAGCCGAGCTTTGAGGTGGTGGTCAGGCAGCCACCAGCGGAGGCCGGCGCCAGAGGGGTGGGGTAGGTTCTTCCGCAGGCATCGCGACGAGCGCATGGCAGGCAAGCTTGGAGTCCACCGCCGATCCGGCGTGAGGAGTGCTGAGGCGAGGCCCGCCCTCCCAAAGTTAGGAACTGGCCGAGCCGTCCGGAGGAAAACCTATCCCACCCCTCCAAGCCGGCCGGCCCCTTCGCGTTGAACCCCGGCCCTGGCCGCGAGCCGAACCGGACGGCTCGCGGGCGACTGCCGAGTCGTGTAGATTAGGCCCGTAGCGAGGAGATCCAGATGACCGAAAAAGTGAAGCACATCGACGAAGCCAAAGAGAAGGCCAAGCAGGCCGCCGAGGCCACCGGCAAGGCGGTGCAGGAGAGGCTGCAGACGGCGCGGGACAAGTTCTCGGACGTCGCGGACAGCCTGGGCAAGGGGGCCGGCAGCGCCTCGGCCAGGGCGAAGGAGAAGGCCGGTCAGGTGTCGACGGCCGCCCGCGAGCGCTACGGCCTCGCTGCCGAGCGCGCCAGGCAGGGCTACGACAAGGCCCGCAAGGACCTCGACCACCTGACCCGGGACGTCAACGAGTACGTGCGCGACAACCCCGGCAAGTCGGTGCTGATCGCCGCCGGAGTCGGCTTCCTGATCGGCCTCCTGTTCCGCGGCCGCAACCACGACTGAGCGACGCCAAGGCGGCCCCCGGGCGATGAGCGCCGAGCGAGAGAACCTGGCGGACGAGCTGGTGGATCAGCTCGTGGCGACCGATCTCGACTGGCAGGATCTGGTCCGCGCCTATCCCAAGACGTCGCTGGTGTTGGCGTTGGTGGGTGGCTTCGTCCTGGGTCGGGCGCGAGGTACGACGATCGTCGCCGGGCTGGCGACCTACACCGCCGACACCCTGGCCGACAACATCAACGAGTTTCTCGGCGAAGAGGTTCTCTAGCCTGAAGTCAGGCTAGCCCGCCCGGTCGGTGAGGCCGCGGCCCACCGCGGAGCCGATGCGCCGCATCCTGCATATCTCGGACGTTCACTTCGGGCCGCCGCATCTGCCCGAGGTGGCGGCGGGCGTGCTGCGGCTGGTCGAGGACCGGCAGCCCGACTTCGTGGCGCTTTCCGGCGACCTGACCCAGCGCGCCAAGCCGCACCAGTTTCGCGAGGCGCGCTCGTGGGTCGATAGCATCCAGGTGCCGACCGTCACGGTGCCTGGCAACCACGACGTTCCCCTGTACCGCTTCTGGGAGCGGTTTCTGCAGCCCTACGGGGCCTACCGGCGGAACTTCGCCGCCGATCTCGAACCGGTCTATCGCGACGACGAGCTGCTCGCCGTCGGCGTCAATACGGCCTATGGCTGGACCTTTACCGGGGGCCGCATTCGCCTGTCTCGCCTGCTCGAGCTGGCCGAGCTCGTCGCGGCGGCGCCGAAACACCTGTTCAAGGTCGTGATCGCTCATCACCACGTGATCCCGCCGCCCAACTTCGGCACCCAGAGGGTGCTGATCAACGCCTACGAGGCGGTCGACCTGTTCAGCGAGGCCGGTGTGGATCTCGTGCTCTCCGGCCACCACCACCAGGCCTATATCGGCAGCTCCGAGGAGTTCTATCCCAAGGGACGGGCACCGGTGGTGATTCTGCATTCGGGCACCACCACCTCGAGTCGTGGCCGCGGCGGCGAGCGGGACAAGAACAGCTGCAACTGGATCGAGGTGGAGGAGCAGTCGATGGTGGTCTCGCACCTGCGCTGGCATCCCGAGTTGCGGCGCTTCGCCGAGCACAGCCGCCATCTGTACCCGCGCCAGCGGCGCGATCCGTACACCCTGGAGGGGCTCCCCGTCGACGGTTCCGCGACGGTGCCGCCGGCGGCGGAGAGCGCCGATTGAGCGTCGCCGCCGGCTGGCCGCCGCCGGATGTGCGGCGGTTGGCCGGAGGGTTGACCGTCGGTCTGGTCGAGCGCCGGCAGGCGCCGGTGGTGTCGACAGTCGTCTGCTACCGGGCCGGAGCGGCGGCGGAGCCGGCGGAGCTCGCCGGCCTCGCCCATTTTCTCGAGCACATGATGTTCAAGGGCTCGGCCGGCTACGGGCCGGGTGAGGTGGATCGCGTCACCCAGCGTCTGGGCGGCTACAACAACGCCTACACCAGCCACGACGCCACGCTGTACCAGTTCAGCTTCGCGGCCGATCGCTGGCGCGAGGCGCTCTCCATCGAGGCCGATCGCATGGCCGGCCTGCGGCTCGAGGCGCGGCAGGTCGAGGCGGAGCGCGAGGTGATCCTCGAGGAGCTGGCGATGGTCGAGGATGACGCCTGGGACGCTCTCGAGCTGGCCGTGCTGGCGGAGTTCTACGGCGACCACCCGTACGCCCGGCCGGTGATCGGCCGGCGAGCGAGCCTGCGGCGGATCGGCCGCGAGGAGTTGGCGCACTTCCACCGCCGCCACTACCGACCGGGCGGGGCGGTGCTGGTGGTTGCCGGGGACGTCGGTGAAGAGGCCTTCGCGGCCATCGAGGGCTGTTTCGGATCCGCCGAGTCGGCCGCCGATGAGCCGGTGACAGGAGGCGGCGTGACCGCGGATCCGGCGCCGCGCGGTCCGCGGCGACGGGTCGAGCTGCGGCGTGGCGAGCTGGCGCGGCTGCTGGTCGCGCTGCCGGCGCCGCCGGCGGTGGACCCCGGCTACGCGGCGCTGCGGCTGGTGCTGACCGGCCTCGCCGGCGGCCGCAGCAGCCGCCTCCACAGCCGGCTGGTGGAGAAGCACCGGCTGTGCTCGTCGGTGGGCGCCGAGATCGATGAGACGGTCGGCCCCGGTGTCGCCCTGCTGGCCTGTGAGCTGCTGCCGGGAGCTTCGCCGGCGGAGGTGGAGAGGCGACTTCTCGCCGAGCTCGAGCGGCTGGCCGGTGACGGACTGACCGCGGACGAGATCGCTCGCGCCCGGCGTCAGCTGGTCGCCGAATGGGTCTTCTCGCGCGAGACCGTGGGCCAGGAGGCGATGGCGACTGCCACCGCCGTCGCGCTGTTCGAGGCCGAGCATGAGCGGCGCCATCTCGAGCGGATCGAGGCCTGTTCGCCCGGCCAGCTGGGCCTCGCGGCGGCCGCCCATCTGGACGCCGGTGGCCTGGCGATCGGCTGGTCGTTGCCGGAGGAGACGCCTTAGTGTCCGGCCTTCGGCCGCCAGCGCCGGGCACCGACGGCTGGCCGCGAGTCCGCTGCCGCCGGGTGGAAGGACCGCCGGTGGTGGCGGTGCGGGTCGCCCTGCCGGGCGGCAGCCGGGCGGAGACGGTGCCCGGCACGGCCCTCGTCTGCGGCCGCGCGCTGGTCGAGGGCAGCCGCAGCCGCGGTTGGCGGCAGGTCTTCCGGGAAGCCGAGGACCGCGGCGTCGAGCTCGACGGTCTGGCCGGCTACGAAGGCATCGGCCTGGCCATCGACTGCCTGGCGAGCGAGCTCGACCGGGCCCTCGGCTGGGCCGCGGAGCTGGCGCTCGAGCCAGCCCTGGCGCCGGACCGGATTGGCTGGCTGGCCGAGCGGGCCGCGGCCGAGCTGGCCGCCCTGGCGGATCAGCCGGCGGCCCTCACGGGCTGGGCCTTTCTCGAGCAGCTCTACGACCCCAATCCGCGGGGACGGCCGTTGCAGGGGTCGATCCAGTCGCTGGAGCGTGTCGGATCCGATGAGTGCCGGGAGTTCCACGAAAGCTCGCTGGCGCGGGGGCCGATGCGGCGCCGGGTCGAGAGCCTGTTCGGTGCGGCCGTCGAGCGGGGCGAGGCACCTTCACCGCCGATGCCGGCGGGAACCGGCGAGCGCCGGCGCACGGTGGCGGTGGGACGGGTGGACCAGGCACATCTCGTGGCCGGTCACCTCACCGTCGGCCGTGATCATCCGGACCTGCCGGCCCTGGAGCTGCTGAGTGTGATCCTGGGCGCCGGCGCCGGCCTCAGCGGGCGCATCCCGGAGCGCGTGCGCGAGCTCGACGGGCTGGCCTATGTCGCCGGGGCGGAAGCTGCGGCCGGTGCCGGACTCGAGCCCGGGCGGCTGGAGGTCTACCTGGCGACCTCTCCCGGCCGTCTGGCGCGGGCCGAGCGGGCTGTGCGAGAGGAGCTCGTCAGGCTGCTCGATGACGGACCGAGCGAAGAGGAGGTGCGCTCGGCGCGCGATTACCTGCTGGCCAGCGAGCCGTTCCGGTTTGAGACCGCCCGCCAGTGGTCCGATCTGCTGGCTCAGGCGGAGCTGTTCGGCATGCCGCTGGACGACATGGCTTGGAGGCGGGCCCGGTGGCAGCTGCTCGACCGCACCGCAGTTGCCGCGGCGGCCCGGCGGCACGTGCGGGTCGGAGAGCTGCGCTTCACCCTGGGCCTGCCCGCAGAGGGCGCCGGGGCCATCTGAGACGGCGGTCCACAGGAAGTGTGGATAAACCTGTTGAAAACAGGCGGAAAGCGGTCAATCTGGGCTTGGCGACGGCCAGCTGTGCGTTTTGACCAATACTTTGTGCAAGTCTGCGTAAAGCTAATGTTTTGATATGTTTACGTCCAGATAACCAGGGGGCCCCGGAAACTCGCGGAGCCGTTCAGCAGGGTTTTCCACAGATCTCGCTCTCCCGGCCCCTCCAAGGGAGCTAAGTCCTTGCCTTCGAACCGTTTAGAAGCAGCTGGTATAGTTCGCGCGGCGCCTTGACCATGAGCGACAACGACGCCGTCAGAAATACCCCGCTGCACGACTGCCACCTCGAGAGCGGGGCCCGGCTGGTGGAGTTCGCCGGCTGGCGCATGCCGGTTCAGTACTCGGGGGTGATCGACGAGCATCGCGCGGTGCGGGCGGCGGCTGGTCTATTCGATGTTTCGCACATGGGTGAGATTCGCGTCGCCGGTCCGGGGGCCGAGCAGGCGCTCGAGCGGCTGACGCCGAACAACGTCGCCCGGCTGCGGCCGGGCCGGGCCCACTACAGCGCGCTGCTCACCGAGCGCGGTACGTATATCGACGATCTGCTGGTCTACCGCCTGTCGGGCGACGAGTTCCTGCTGGTGGTCAACGCCGCCAACACGGATCGCGATCTCGAGTGGGTGCTGGCGCATGCCGGTGAGGGCGCCGAGGTGAGCGACGTCTCGAAGGACTACGCTCTGCTGGCGTTGCAGGGCCCGCGGGCGGCAGAGATCCTGCGGCAGATCACCGACGCGGACCTTGCCGCGCTGCAGTACTACCGGTTTGCCGAGTCCGAGGTGCACGGTCGGCGGATGATCGTCTCGCGCACCGGCTACACGGGCGAGGATGGCTTCGAGCTCTACACCGCGCCGGCGGACGCGGCCGATCTGTGGCGACGGCTACTGGAGGTCGGTGGATCCTTGGGGCTCGTGCCGGCCGGCCTGGGAGCTCGCGACACTCTTCGCCTGGAAGCCGCGATGGCGCTCTACGGCCATGAGCTGGACGACTCGACGACACCGCTCGAGGCCGCGCTGGAGTGGACGGTCAAGTGGAAGAAGGGCGACTTCATCGGTCGTGATGCTCTGCTGGAGCAGCGTCAGGCTGGGCCCGGTCGCCGGCTTACCGGCTTCGAGGTCTCCGGCCGCGGTATCGCCCGTCAGGGCAGCGCCGTGCTGGTGGATGGCGCGGTCGTGGGCGCCGTGACCAGCGGCACCTGGAGCCCCACGTTCGAGAAGGCCATCGGCATGGCATACGTCGGGACCGAGCATGCGGCTCCGCAGCTCCAGATAGAGCTCGAGGTGCGCGGCCGGAGGCTGCCCGGCCGGACCGTCGAGCTACCGTTCTATCGCCGCGGTTGAGCGGCCGTACTAGAGGAGACGCTGCGATGTCTGAGACGTATCCGAACGATCTGCGCTACTCGGAGGACCATGAGTGGGTGCGGCGGCAGGGAGATGGTCTGTGCCGGGTCGGCATCACCGCCTTCGCCCAGGACGAGCTCGGCGAGGTCGTCTTTGTCGACCTGCCCGAAGTCGGCAAGGTGTTCGAGGCAGGCGACGAGATCGGCACGATCGAGTCGGTGAAGGCGGTCGCGGAGATCTACTCGCCGGTTGCCGGCGAAGCCGTCGCCGTCAACGGCGCCCTCGAGGACGAGCCCGAAAAAGTCAACGCCGACGTCTATGGCGACGGGTGGCTGGTCGAGCTGCGCTACTCGAGCGAGGCGGAGCTGGAAGCGCTGATGGATGCGGAGGCCTACGAGCAGTTCGTCAGCGGCCGATAGCCGTCTCAGCGAACGCGTGCCGCCAAAGCCATGCGCCTCGAGGTCGTTCTGCTCGGGCTTTTTGTCGTCGCCTGGTGCCTGGCGCTGCTGTCGGTGGCCACCGGGCTGCCGCTGGCCGGTCTGGCGCCACTCAGCCTCTACCAGCTCTACGGCATCGCCGCCGCCGCTGGCTGGCTGGGCGGCAACCTCTATGTGCAGCGGGCCCGCAAGCTGCCGCGCATGATCCGCCGGCGCGTTCTGCTGATCTACCTTCTCGGGCCGCCGTCGTTGCTCTATCTGCTGCGCACCATGGCGCCGGCAGCCGACCAGGGCGCGGCCCCGCTGGCGGGCATCTGGGCGTTTGGCGTCCTGACGATCTTCTTCATGGTGCCGGTTTCGTTGCGCCGCGCGGACCGCGCGTCCGGCGGTCGCTGACCGGGATCGACCAGCATCGCGTCGCCGTAGGAGTAGAACCGGTAGGCTTCGGCTACCGCCTCGCGGTAGGCGGCCAGCACCCGCTCGCGGCCCCCCAGGGCGCAGACCAGCAGCAACAGCGTCGAGCGCGGCAGATGGAAGTTGGTGAGCAGTAGATCGACCACCCGGAAGCGGTGCCCCGGGCGGATGAACAGCTCGGTGCGACCCGACCCAGCCTCGATCAGGCCACTGCCGGTAGCCACGCTCTCGAGCGCTCGCACGGTCGTCGTGCCCACCGCCACGACGCGGCCGCCGCGTTGGCGGGCGCGCCCCACCTGCGCCGCGGCCTGCGGCGTCACCGCGAACCGCTCACCGGCCATCCGGTGCTCGTCGATCGGCCCGCTGCGTATCGGCTGGAATGTGCCGGGGCCGACGTGCAGCGTCAGCTTGCAGACCTCGATGCGGCGCCGCTCCAGGTCGGCGAGCAGCCGCCTGTCGAAATGCAGGCCGGCCGTCGGCGCCGCGACGCTGCCCGGGGCGCGGGCGAAGATCGTCTGGTAGCGCTCGCGGTCGGCGGGCTCGTCACTGCGTTGGATGTAGGGCGGCAGAGGGACATGGCCGTGGCTCTCCAGCAGCGGCGCCAGCGGCCGGTCTCCGCGCAGCCGGTAGAGCCCATCGTCCCCGACGCCGTCCACCCGCAGCTCCAGAGCGCCGGCGATCTCCAGAACCGAGCCCGGACGCAGCCGGCGGCCCGGTCTGGCCAGCGCCGTCCAGCAGCGCGGCGCGAGGCGCTCCACCAGCAGAAGCTCGACCGTGCCGCCGCCGGGACGGCGCCGCGTGAACAGCCGGGCGGGCAGCACGCGGCTGTCGTTGACCACCAGCAGATCCCCGGGCTCGAGCAGCTCCGGCAGGTCGGCGATTCGCCGTTGTCGGCGGCCGCCCGTCGCTGCCAGGACCAGCAGACGGCTCGCGCCGCGCGGCGCCGCGTGTTGCGCGATGCGCTCCGCCGGCAGGTGGTAGTCGAAGTCGTCGAGTCGGGCGGTCATGCGCGGCGCGGGTCCAGGCGATCGCGCAGACCGTCGCCCAGCAGGTTGAGGCCGATGACCGTGAGTGTCAGGGCGGCTCCCGGGAAGGCGGTCACCCACCAGGCGGACAGCAGGGCGTCGCTGCCGTCGGCGACCAGGTTGCCCCAGCTCGGCAGCGGCGGCTGCACTCCCAGCCCGAGGTACGAGAGGGCGGCCTCGATCAGGATCAGGTCGCCTATCCGCAGCGTGGTGTCGACGGTCACTGGCGTCAGGGCCGCGGGCAGCAGATGGCGGACGAGTACCCGCCACGGTGGCGTCCCGGCCGAGAGCGCCGCGGCCACGAAGCCACGCTGGCGCGCCGCTCTCACCTCGGCGCGCACCAATCGAGCGGCTCCCATCCACGAGGTGGCGCCGAGGATCAGGATCAGCCAGGCGGTCGAGAGCTCGAACAGGCCGGCGACGGCCAGCAGCAGGAAAAGCCGTGGCAGGCTGAGCAGGGCGTCGGCGCCGCGCATCAGCACGGCGTCGAGCCAGCCGCCCGCCAGGCCGGCCGTGCCCCCGATGGCGAGACCGAGCGCCAGCGCCATCGCCCCGGCCAGCAGGCCGATGAGCAGCGAGACCCGGCTGCCGTAGAGGATGCGCGACAGCAGGTCGCGGCCCAGCCGGTCGCTGCCCAGCGGGAAGCGGCGCCGGTCCGGGATGCCGCCGGCTTCGAGATTGGTGATCCGGTGGCGCGACAGCTCCTGCCAGTCGCCGCGGCGGCGCAGGCGAACGCTGTGCTCCCGAACCTCGATCTCGTCCGCCAACAGCCAGCCGCCGTCGTCCAGATGCACCGCGATCAGCTGTGTGCCCGGCGGCCGGTGCCGGGCCGCCGGCGGGTCGATCTGCTCGATGGGGTCGTGCGGCGCCAGGAGCGGTGCCGCCAGGGCGGCGAGGGCGACCAGCGCCAACAGACCGACACCCCAGCCGAGCAATGCCGGGCGTCGGGGTAATGGCTGCCGGTTGCGCTCAGGCGCCATCGCGAAGCCTCGGGTCGAGAGCCATCTGGAGCAGATCGGCCAGCAGGCTGCCGACGATCACCAGCAAGCCGCTCAGCGCGGTGGTGGCCAGCACCACCGGATAGTCGCGCTGCATGACCGAGTCGTAGGTCAGGCGGCCGACTCCCGGCCAGGAGAAGACGACCTCGACGATCAGCGCGCCACTCAGCAGGAACGGCAGCGACAGCCCGATGATCTGCGCCAGCGGCGTAGCCGCGTTTCTCAGCGCATGCAGCCAGACGATGCGCCGGCGGGTGAGGCCTTTTGCCCGGGCGGTGCGAACGAAGTCGGCCCCGAGATTGTCGAGCAGGCCGTTGCGCACGAAACGGGCGGTGGCGCCGCCCGCGGCCAGGCCGAGAACCAGCGCCGGCAGCGCGAGGTGGTGCAGCAGGTCCAGCAGGCGGCCGGCCGGCGACAGCTCGCCGGCGCCTACCGACCGCATGTGGCCGGGTGGGAACAGGCCCAGGTGGTAGCTGAAGACGGCCAGCGCGATCAGGGCGAGCCAGAAAGTGGGCAGCGAATAGAGCAGCGCCGAGCCGGTCCTGATGAGGTGATCGGTGCGCCGGCCGGCACGTCGCGCCGCCGCGACGCCGAGCAGGAGGCCGGTGACGTTCTGCACCAGCAGGGCCGCCGCCGCGAGCAGCAGGGTGGGGCCGAGGTGGTCGCCGAGCACTTCGGCCACCGGTCGGCTCTGCCCGATCGAGACGCCGAGATCACCGCGCAGCATCGCCGCCAGCCAACGCAGGTACTGCTCGTGCGGTGGCCGGTCGAGACCGTAGGCGAGGCGCAGGGCCTGGCGCTGCTGGCTGCCGATCCTGGGGTCGAGCAGCCGGTCGGCGGGGTCGCCGGGCGCCAGCTGCAGCAGGGCGAAGAGCAGGCTGAGGACCAGCAGCAGCAACAGGGCCGCGGCCCCCAGGCGGCGCGCCACGAGGCCGGCCAGCCCGCCGGGGGCTAGCTTGACAGCCACCACTCTTCAATGCGGAAAAGGGAGCTGAGCGGGTTGGGCTGAACGCCCCGCAGCCGCCGAGAGACGCCGTTCAGCTGCTGTGGCTCCCAGAGAAACATGAGCGGCTGCTCCAGGTGCAGGATGCCCTGGATCTGCCACAGGATTCGGCCCTGCTCGGCCGTGTCCCGGCTGGACCGGGCCGCCTCGATCAGTCGGTCGACCTCCGGGTTGGAGTAGCCGCCGAAGTTGAGACCGTCGCCTATCGATCCGCTGTGGAAGGCGTAGGTCAGGTCGAGGCTGGTGTCCATGCCGAAGGCCGAGAGGACGGCCTCGAAGTCATGCTCGCCGAGCTTCGCCACCATGGTGGTGTACTCGAGCCGTCGCACGCGGGCCTCGACCCCGATGCGGCGCAGGTCCTCCTGGATCATCACGGCTGCGTCGGTCCGCAGACGGTTGTCGGCATTGGTCAGGAGCTCGAAGCTGAAGCGCCGGCCATCCCGTTCGAGCGTGCCGTCGCCGTCCTCGTCCTGCCAGCCCTGCGTCGCCAGCAGCGCGGCGGCGCGTGCCGGGTCGTGGGGCCAGGGTCCGGGATCGGCGCGGTGCGCCCAGACCGTCGAAACGATCGGCGAGCTGGCGATTCCGGCGTAGCCGTACCAGAGCGTGTCGACTATCTTCTGCCGGTCGGTGGCCAGGGCGAGGGCCTGCCGTGTCGCGATGGCGGCGAACAACGGGTTCTCGACGTTCCAGTGGATGAAGTTGTACTGCCGCGCCCCGGAGCTCTCGAGCCGGGTGTCCGGGTGGTCCTCGATGCGGCTGGCGGCGGCGGCGGGCACCTGGGCGACAAAGTCGACGCTGCCGGCCAGCAGCTGGGCGAGGCGGTTGTTGGGCTCGGGCACGATCCGAAACACCACCCGGTCGAGGCGGGGAAAACCGTCGCGGAGGTAGGTCGGATTGCGGTCGAGCACGATCTGCTGATCCGGCTGCCAGCTCGTCAGACGAAACGGTCCGCTGACCACCTGATTGTCACGGAACCAGCCGCCGCTGTCGCGCCACCGCTCGGCCGGCAGCTCCTGCCAGCGGTGGCGGGGAAGCACATGCCCCTGGTTGAGCTCGGCGAGGCGGTTGGTCGAGGCGCTGGCGAAGCGCACGCGCAGATGGGTGGCATCGACCGCCTCGATATCGACGATCGAGTCCTTGACGTCGCCGTAGACCCAGCGGATGCGCTCGTCTATCTGCTGGCGCCACGTCCAGACCACGTCGTCGGCGGTGATCGGTGCGCCGTCGCTCCAGACGACGCCGGGCCGCAGCTCGATCGACAGGGTGCGCTCATCGTCGGACCACTGCCAGGTGGTCGCCAGCTCCGGGGCGAAAGTGGCCGGGCCGTCGGCGAAGTCCGGCTGCTCTTCGAAGAGCTGCAGGAAGAGAGCGTCCGCCAGGCTCTCGTCGAAGCTCTCGGCGTTGTTCAGCAAAGGGTTGACGCCGGTCATGTCGGAAGCCACGGCGACCACCGCCGTGCCGCCGGCGATCGGCGTGGTGGGCACCGCGTGACGCTCGGTACCGGCCGGTTCGCCGCACGACACCGCCGACAGCAAGGCCGCGAGCACCAGCGGCGAAGCTGTCGTGCGCGACCTGAACCGCCGGGTTGTTCGGGGTTTCAACCTGACTCCGTCGGACGAAGCGGCATGCTACCGAGTGAATCCGGCAGGGTCAAACTGCTATCGTCCGGTCGTGTCCGAGAGCTCCGACAGGACCGGCTCGCGCCGGCTGGCCATCGGTCTGGCGGCCCTGGCGGCGTTCATTCTGCTGGATATCGGACTGTTCGGCTGGCTGATCTTCCGGTCGCTCTCGGAGCGCGAGATCCGGCGGGTGCTGCTCGAGACGCAGGCCGAGGCGGAGGACCTCGCCGAGCAGATCGCCGAGGGCGCGGTGCGGCAGGGCGGCGACCTGTACACCGTCGTGGCGGTGGAGCGGGAGGTGCGGACCTACGTCGACTCGGTCCTGGCGCAGCGCGACCTGATCCGGGAGGTGGAGATTCGCGACCGCGAGGGCAAGCTGGTCTATTCCGGCTCCGCCGAGGGCCGGATCCCGGCGGGCGGCGGTGAAGCGCAGATCCTCGAGGGCGGCGAGCTGGGACCCCGTACCGAGCGCATCGTCGAGGAGCGGCCGCTCACCTTCGACACCACGTTGCCGTCGGAGTTCAACGTGCCCATCGGTGATCTCGGCTTTCTGCGCGTCGGCCTCAGCCGTGTCGAGATGGGGAGGCGGGTGGGGGAGCTGCGGTCCGATCTGGTCCGCAATACGACGGTCGTCGCGCTGCTCACCCTGCTGGTCCTCTGTCTGGCCTACTGGATCGTCTGGCGCCTGTGGCGGCGCGGCAGGCGTCTGGAACAGCAGGCGGTGGAGGCCGAGCGCATGGCCTATGTCGGTACGCTGGCCTCGGGCCTGGCGCACGAGATCCGCAACCCGCTCAACTCGCTCAGCCTCAACATGCAGCTGCTGGAAGAGGAGATGCAGGGCGCGGTGGCCGATCCCTCGCGCTCGCGTCTGCTCAACATGACGCGCGATGAGATCGGCCGGCTGGAGAGACTGGTCACCGATTTCCTGAGCTATGCGCGGCCGCCCGGGCTGGAGCCGGACGAGGTCTCGGCGCGAGATCTGCTGGAGCGCTGCCGCGATCTGCTCCAGGTCGAAGCCGGCGAGCGGGGAGCCCGGATCGCCATCGAGGACGCCACGGGAGGCGCTCGGGTGCGCGTCGACCCGGCCCAGATCGGCCAGCTGTTCATCAATCTGGTGCAGAACGGCATGGCGGCGGCGCACGAGGCGGGACGCCCGCCGCGGATCAGACTGCGGGCGCTGGCGCGGGCCGGCAACGCTGTTTTCGAAGTGTCGGACAACGGCGCCGGAATCCCGGCCGCCGAACGGGCGAAGATCTTCGACCTGTTCTACTCGAGCCGCAGGGGCGGTACCGGGTTGGGCCTGGCGATCGTCAAACGCATCGCCCAGGCGCACGAAGCCAGGCTGGAGGTCGACAGCGCGGAGGGGGAGGGCACCACCGTGCGCCTCGTGTTGCCGGCCGAGCGATCGGTGCCCGCCATGCCGGCGCCGGCGGCGCCACTCCAGACCTCGGTGTCAGGCTAGCCCTGCCTAGCCGATCAGCTCCTCGTACTGCGTCTCGGTGAGGAACTGGTCGGTCTCCTCGTTGCCGCAGATCGAGCAGATCGCGTCGGTCACCTCGCCCGACTTGAACTCGAAGTCGTAACAGGGAGTCTCGCACTCGATGCAGATCAGGTATTCCGGAGCGTCCATCGGCCATCCATCGGCACCGCTCGCGGCGGTCCGTTCATTGAGCTCTGGAGGTCGCGAAAAGCCGCCGCGAGCAGCCGTGGCTGCTCCCACTGCAGCCCGTGGGCGCAGCCGGGCAGCACCACCAGATGCGAACTGGGGATGGCGGCGGCCATCCGGCGCGCCGCCGGCACCTCGAAGAGGCCGTCCGCCTCGCCCCAGATCAGACCCACCGGTTGGCGCAGGCGGGCCAGCTCCTCGTCGCCGAAGGCGTCGATCTCCCGGGTCGTGTTCAGCACCTGCCTGACGGAGGCCGAGGAGTAGGCGGCGCGAAAGGCCCGGCGGCCGGCGCGCAGCAGCAGCGGCGGGCGCACGAACATCACGCGGTAGAAGCGCTCGACGTCCTCGAGCGTCTCGATCGTCACCAGTCGGCTGATGCGGTCCCAGTCCTGGTCGCGGTAGCCGGCGGCGGCGGCGAGCACCAGGCGTGAGACCCGATCGGGCGCGGCAAGCGCCGCGCGCACGGCGATCCACGCGCCGAGGCTGATGCCTCCGAGGTTGACCGGCCGGTCGCCGAACGAGATCCGCGCCAGTTCCAAGATCGCCGCGACGCCGTCGCCGACGCCCAGCCCGCTGCCCGGACAAACCGTGCCGCCGTGCGCCGACAACTCGGGTACCAGCACCCGGCAGTCGCGCCGCAGCAGAGCCAGGGGCGCCCGCCAGCTCAGCGCGGTCGAGCCCATGCCGTGGAGCAGGATCCAGGGCTCGCCCTCGGTCGGGCCGACCTGCCAGACCTTGAGGTCGACGTCGCCCACCCGCTGCCGCACCGCTCGGGCGCCAAGCGGCAGCAGGGCGGCCGCCGTGGCGGTCGGCATCAGGCGCAGCATGACGTTGGACCCTACCACCAACGCCGTTTCGCCGTTCGCTCGCTTCGGCCCCGCGGATTGACCGTCGGTCGGCCCCGTGCTAGCCTGTTCGCTTGCCGCCGGCCGAGCGGTGGAGGAGAGTAATGTACGCAGTCATCGAAACAGGCGGAAAGCAGTACCGCGTCAGCAAGGGTGACGTCATCGAGATCGAGCGGGCGGCGCTCGCCGACGAGAAGAAAGCGGCGATTCGGTTCGAGCGTGTCCTGATGGTCGCGGGTGACAAGGGCGTTCAGGTCGGCGACCCGGTGATCGGCGGAGCCAAGGTGACCGGCAAGCTGCTCGACGAGATCCGCGGCCAGAAGGTCATGGTCTTCAAGAAGAAGCGACGCAAGGGCTACAAGCGGACGCGCGGTCATCGCCAGGAGTTGATGCGCGTCGAGATCCAGAAGATCCAGGCCTGATCGGCCATCAACGGAGTCCAAGTCATGGCGCACAAGAAAGGCCAGGGTTCCAGCCGGAACGGCCGCGATTCAAATCCCCAGCACCTGGGAGTCAAGAGGTATGGCGGGCAGCGCGTCACCGGTGGCACGATCATCGTGCGACAGCGCGGCACACGCTTTGTTGCGGGTGACAACGTCGGCCGCGGCGGTGACGACACCCTGTTCGCGAAGGCCGACGGCGTCGTGCAGTTCAAGAAGAAGCGGCGCGGCACCTTCGTCCACATCCAGCCCGCCGACTGAGCGCCTAGCAGCCCCTGGTGGAAAGGCTGCCGCCCCGTTGATCTTTCTCGACGAGGCCATCATACGCGTCAGTGGTGGCCGCGGTGGCAACGGCTGCGTTGCCTTCCGGCGTGAGAAGTTCGTGCCCCGCGGCGGCCCATCCGGCGGTGACGGCGGGCACGGTGGCGGTGCCTGGCTGATCGGCGACGGCGGCATCAACACCCTCTACCATCTGCGCTTCCAGCAGCTCTATGCGGGCGAGCGCGGCCGGCATGGAGAGGGCTCCAACCGAACCGGCCGCTCCGGCGAGGAAACTTTGGTGAGGGTGCCGCTGGGCACCCAGATTCGCGATGTCGACAGCGGTGAGCTGGTGGGCGAGGTTCTGGTCGACGGCGATCGCCTGCTGGTGGCCCGCGGCGGCCGTGGCGGGCGCGGCAACGCCCGGTTCACGTCGCCGACGCGGCAGGCGCCCCGGCACTCCGAGCCGGGCGAGGAAGGCCAGGAACGGCGCCTGCGTCTCGAGCTCAAGCTGCTCGCCGACGTCGGTGTCCTGGGTCTGCCCAATGCCGGCAAGTCGACCCTGATCTCGGCCGTTTCGGCCGCCCGGCCCAAAGTGGCCGACTATCCGTTCACCACCCTGACGCCGCAGCTGGGCGTCGTCGCCGAAGGCATCGAGTCCGAGCCGTTCGTCATCGCCGATCTTCCCGGGCTGATCGCCGGCGCCGCCGACGGGGCCGGGCTCGGCCATCGCTTTCTGCGCCACATCGAGCGCTGCCGGCTGCTGCTGCATCTCGTCGACCTGGCGGCCGAGGGGGACGCGGCGCAGGATCTGGCGACGGTCGAGGATGAGCTGGCGGCCTTCGACGGCTCGCTGTCGGCACGGCCGCGCTTTGTCGTCGGCTCGAAGCTCGACGCGGCGCGGGATGAGCGTCGCGAGGTCCTGCGGCAGGCGGCGGCGGCAAGACTGCTGCCGTACCACGAGGTCAGCTCGCACACCGGCGGCGGCATCCGCGAGCTGATGTCGGCGGCCCGCCGCGAACTGAACCGCATCGCGAAACCGCACGTCGACCAGCTGCCGCCGGCGCCGGTGGATGCGCCGTCGGGCTAGCCGGATCGGAGGGTCGCTTGAAGATCGGCCTCTTTGGTGGCAGCTTCGATCCGTTCCACTACGGCCATCTGTGGCCGGTGCGCGAGGCGAGGCGCCACCTCGGCCTGGACCGGGTGCTCTATCTCCCCACCGCCAGCCCGCCGCACAAGCCGGGGCGTCAGACAGCGCCGGCCTGGTCGCGATTCGCCATGGTGGAGTTGGCCTTGCTGCGCGAGGCAGGCATGCGGGTCTCGCCGCTCGAGCTGACGCCCGGCCGCCCGGCCTATACCGTCGAGTCGCTGGCCCGTTTGCACCAGGAGCACCCCGGGGACGAGCTGTGGCTGCTCATCGGCGGAGACAACTTCGCCCAGCTGCCGACCTGGAAGAGCTGGCGCCGGCTGACGCGCCTGGCGCTCCTCGGGGTGATCGTGCGGCCGCGCGAGAAGGCGCGGCTCAAAGAGAGCTGGTCGCCCGAGCTGCGGCGCCTGGCGGCCGGCGATCGGGTCGAGTTCGTCGGCAACCGCCCGGTCCGGATCTCCTCGACTCGCCTGCGTGAACTGCTGGCGGCGGGCCAGGAGCCGCCGCCCCGGACGATGCCGCGGGTGGTGCTAGAGTACATCCGGAAGTACTCTCTCTATCGATGAGCCCGGAGGCTGCCAGACCCCTCGACATCCCAGCACGTGTCGGTCGGGCCGTGCAGGCGGCGTTGGACAGGAAAGGGCTCGACCTGCGTGTCCTGCATCTGGAGAAGGTCACCGAGTTCACCGACTACTTCCTGATCTGCAGCGCCGGTAGTCAGCGTCAGATCGAGGCGATAGGCGACGGCATCCGCGAGAGCCTGCGCGTGGTGGAGGGCGTTCGGCCGCTGCACGTCGAGGGCAAGGGCGGCGGCCAGTGGCTGCTGCTGGACTACGGCGATTTCGTGGTCCACGTCTTCGACGAGCAGACGCGCGCCTTCTATGACCTCGAGCGCCTGTGGTCGGACGCGCCGGACGTCACCGGCGAGTTCCGCTAGGCAGGCGGGGGCCAGTGCTCGCCGCGGCTCTCGACGAGTTGCTGACGACCTCGCCGTCGCTGGCCGGGTTGCTGCAAGGAGTTGTCCGGGGCGCCGCGACGGACGCGCCGATCCTGATCCTCGGCGAGCCCGGCAGCGGCCGCTCGACACTGGTCCGGGCGCTGCACTCGGCGAGCGCGCGCGCCGCCGGACCGCTGGTCGAAGTGGATGTTGCAGTGGGGCCTCCGGCGCTCTTCGAGAGCGAGCTCTTTGGTCATCGGGCGGGAGCGTTCACCGGCGCGCTGACGGATCGCGCCGGGCGCGTCGAGCGGGCGGCGGGCGGTACGCTGGTGCTGGACCACGTGGAAGAGATGCCGTTGGTGGCGCAAGCCAAGCTGCTGCGGCTGGTCGCCGAGGCGCGCTATGCGCCGGTGGGTGGCGACGAGATGCAGGCGGATGTCCGCTTCATGGCGATCGCCGCGGCGGATCTCGAACGGCGGGTGGAGAGCGGCGCCTTCCGGGAGGATCTGTTCTACCGTCTCGAGGTGCTGACGGTGCATCTGCCGCCGCTGCGCCGACGGCGCGATGACCTGGACACGTTGATCGATGCCCTGCTGGCCGATCTCGGCCAGCGGTTCCAGCGCCCCGGCCTCGAGCTGTCCGCGGCTGCCCGGGAGTGGATGGCCCACTACCCGTGGCCCGGCAACCTACGCGAGTTGCGCAACCTGCTGGAGAGGGCGGTGTTGAGCCATGCCACCACGAGGCTGGATCCGCCGCCACCCAGCGGCGGCGCCGGCCGTCCGCGGACCCTGGCGGAGGTCGAACGGCAGGAGATCGAGCGGGCCCTGGCCTGGGCTCGCGGTCATCAAGGGAGGGCCGCCCGGCTGCTGGGCATCAGCCGCAAGACCCTGTGGCAGAAGCGCCGGCGCTACGGCCTGCCGTGAGACCGGGCTGTCTTGCTGCCCTGGTCCTGACTCTGGGGCCGTTGGCGACGCCCGGATCGGGTCTGACGCCCCCGGAGACGCCGTTGATGGACCGGATGCGCAGCGCCGGGCTCGAGGGCGTCGAGCGTCTCTCCGCCTCGGCGCCGGCGGTGCGGGGCTTTCTGCCCGGTGACGGCGAGCTGCGGGTGCTACTGTTCGCCGGCTGCGGACCGGGCGCCGAGGCTAGCCGCGACGCGGCGCTCGGTGCGGCGGCTGATCTGGCGCGCACTCCGCGGCGGCATACGCTGGAGCTGGTGCTGTGCCCGGCCGGCGGCGCGGGGCCGACGTCGGCGTGGCGAGCCGCCGGGAGCTGGCTGGATCTCCATCCGGCGACGGAGGCGCGCAATGCGGTGCTCGCGGCGCTGCACCTTGAAACCGGTGAGCGGCCCGGCGGCGGCGGGGTCGGTCTGCTGTTGGCGGCCACCAGCCAGGACGGCCGCCGTGTGCCGCCCGCCTGGCTGGCGCACGCCGCGCTGACCGTGGCGCGCCGTGCCGGCGGCGGCCTGGGCATCGGTGATCTGCGCTGGCCGCTCATGGGGCAGCTGCTGGGCCGGCACGGTCGGCTGCGAGCCACCTCCGGGGCCGAGCCCTTTCTCGCCGCCGGTGTGCCCGCGCTGACGTTTGCGGGCCGCGGCCCCGAGGCCGGCTGGCCGGCGTTGCTGGCGGGCACGGTTCGCCGGCTCGACACTCTGGCCGGCAGGCCGCGGAACGACGACGTCTACCTGGCGCTGGGCGACCGGGTCTGGGCGCGGCGCGATCTCTACTGGGTGGGGCTGGCGGTCTGGGTGGCGCTGGTTGCCGGCGGACTGCCCGGTGCCTGGCGCGGTGCGGGCGGCGGGCAGCGGCGCCAGCGCGGTCGCCGCTATCTGCCGGGCTTCGCGTTTCGCATGCTCTTTCTCGGGGCGCTGCTGCTGGCGCCGGCGACGACCCTCGTCCTGCTGGCGCCGGCGGCGCTGCTGATCCCGGTCTCGCTGCGCCGGCCGACGGCCGTGCGCCTCGGCCGGGCGCTCGCGGCGCTTCCCGCGGTGCTCTTTGCCGGTTACTGGATAGTGGCTCTGGCGGCCGGCCGACTCGCGCTCTGGCCGGCGCAGCCGCTGCGGCTGGCGCTGGTGATCGGCGGCGTTGTTCTGGCCGTCAGCCTCGTCGGCCGGCCTGGCCTGCACTTCTCACCAACTCGCCGGTGAGAAGGTCAGGCTAGGCGGCCAGCTCGGCCAGTACCTGGATCGCGCGGTCGCACTCCTCCTCGCTGGTATAGAAGTGCGGCGCCAGGCGGATGCCGGCGTCAGGGCGATAGTCGCACAGGATCTGGCGTTCCAGCAGCATCGGGCACAGCGCCTCGGCGAGGGGATGCCAGACGGCCACGGTGCCGCCACGCCGTGCGTGCGCTCGAGGCGTCCGCACCTCGAAGCCGGCGGCCTCGGCGCCGGCGATCAGCCGGTCGGTCAGCGCCAGCGACCGGCGGCGGATCGCCGGCACGCCGACGGCTGCGACGATCCGGTAGCCCGGCCGGCAGGAGTGCAGTGCCGCCACGTTGGGAGTGCCGGTGAGGAAGCGCCAGGCGCCGGCAGCGTGGCGGATCGGTCCGGCGCGGAACGCGAACGGCTCGCGGTCGGCCTGCCAGCCGGTGAGCCGCGGCGTCAGCCGCTCGGAGAGCTCGGGCCGCACCCACAGATAGGCCGCGCCGGGGCCGCCGCAGAGCCACTTCACCGAACCTCCGATCGCCGCGTCGACGCCCCAGTCGGCCAGCGCTACCGGCAGCACGCCTGCCGACTGGTAGGTGTCCAGCAGCAGCAGCGCGCCGACCTCGCGGCAGCGCCTCGCCACCGCCGCCGCGTCCTGGACGAAACCACTCTTGAACAGCACGTGCGAGATGGAGACCAGCCGGGTGCGCTCGTCGATCGCCGCCAGCAGGCGCTCGCCGTCGATGGTCAACCCGTCCGCCGAAGCCACGAGCGCGATGCTGGCGCCGCGATCCCGCTCGCCTTCGAGCAGGTAGAGCAGCGACGGGAAGTTGAGCTCGGTGGTGACGATGCGGCGCCGTCCGGTCGGATAGTCGAGCGCCGAGAGAAAGCCGGCCGCCGCCAGAGTGACGTTCTGGTGCATCGACAC
>CALZJC010000026.1 GCA_945787525.1 Thermoanaerobaculia bacterium
GCCGTGATCGTCGTCGTCCCTCGTCCAGAGCCCTCGATGTCGACGAACGGCTTCATCGTCACCTGCTCGCTGTAGGTGCCCGGGGACACTCGGACGAGGTACCGGTTGCCGTCCGCGGCGTCGAGAATCGAGTCGAGCGCCGCCTGGACCGTGGTGAAATCGCCGCCGCTTTTGGCTACGGTGACCACGTTGTCGTAGGCACCGGCGGCGGTGGCCTGGGTCGTGCCGTCCGGGAACTCGAGCCCGGCGGTGGCGCGGGCGATCCCCTCTACGACGACCTGCGCCGCCGAGAGGCCCGCGCCTGCGAAGAAAATCGTCGCAAAGACGGGCAACAGAACTCGAGGAAACGACCGCATTCGTCTTCAGGATGCCGGCCGGCTGGCGCGGCAGGGTTGAGTTCTGCGGACCTTAGCACAGGCTCGGGCCGCCATTCAGTTCAGCGCCGGGCAGCAGAAAAAAGGGGGTGAGCCTCTCGGCTCCCCCCCGATAGCGCTCTGCTCGCTTCGACGAGCTCTGGTTCTACTTCTTACCCTTGGCCTTCTTCTTTGGCTCCTCGACCTCGACCTCACCCTGCTCGACGAGCTCGAGGATCGCCATCTCGGCGGCGTCGCCGAGCCGGGGACCGAGCTTGACGATGCGGGTGTAGCCGCCCGGCCGCTCGGCGAAGCGCGGCGCAATGTCGTCGAAGAGCTTCTTGATCAGCGAACGATCGTCGACCCAGCGGCGCACCAGGCGGCGGGCGTGCAGCGAGTCCCGCTTGCCCTGGGTGATCATCTTCTCGGCCAGGGGCCGCAGCTCCTTGGCCTTCGGCAGGGTGGTGCGGATGCGCTCGTGCTCGATGAGCGAGGCCAGCTGGTTGCGGAACATCGCCCGCCGGTGAGAGGTGGTGCGGCCCAGCTTGCGGCCGCTGACTCGATGTCGCATCGCTCGTCTCCTCAGACGCCCGCGGTGACGGCCTCGACCGGCTGGTCGGGAACGTCCATGCCCAGTCTCAGGCCCAGCTGCCCGAGAACCTCCTGGACCTCGTCGAGCGACTTCTTGCCGAAGTTCTTGGTCTCCAGCATCTCCTGCTCGCTGCGCCGTACCAGGTCTCTCAGGGTGTGGATGCGGGCGTTCTTCAGGCAGTTGGCCGAGCGCACCGACAGATCCATCTCGTCGATGTTGCGCGACAGCAGCAGATCGATGCCCGACGGATCGAGGCTGTCGTCCACCGCTTCGCTGACGATCGACTCCTCGGACTCGATGAAGATCGTCAGGTGCTCCTTGAGCAGCATCGAAGCCAGCGAGACCGCCTCCTCGGGCGAGACGGTGCCGTTTGTCCAGACCTCGAGAATGAGCCGCTCGTAGTCGGTGGCCCGGCCGACCCGCGCCGCCTCGACCTTGTAGTTCACTTTCTTGACCGGGCTGTGCACCGAGTCGACCGGCACCCAGCCGAGGCCGACGCTCTCGTCGAAGTTCTGCTCGGCGCTGCGGTAGCCCCGGCCGGTGCTGACCTGGGCCTGCAGCTTCAGGCTGCCCTCGCTGCTCAGCGTGGCGATGTGAACATCGGGGTCGCAGATCTCGACCTGCGGATCGCCGGCGAGCTGGCCGGCGGTGACCGGACCCGGACCGCTGGCGTCGAGGCCGACGAACCTCGCCTCATCGGCGTGCAGACGGATCGGGATCTGCTTGAGATTGAGGATGATGTCCGTCGCGTCCTCCACGACCCCGGGCAGCGACGAGAACTCGTGCTGCACGCCCTCGATCTGCACCGCGGTCACCGCGGCGCCCTCGATGGACGACAGCAGGCTGCGGCGCAGCGCGTTGCCGACGGTGGTGGCGAACCCGCGCTCGAACGGCTGCGCGGTCAGACGGGCATAGCTATCGGTATGTGACTCGACTTCGACTTCAATGCGCTTCGGGCGCTGAAATCCCTTCCAAAGCATGACTTCTCCTTGTTCGACTTGCGTCCAGAAGCTCCAGCGCTAGCGGCTGTAGAGCTCGACGATCAGCTGCTCTTCGACCGGCAGCTTGATGTCTTCCCGCGTCGGCAGCGCTAGCACTCTGCCACCGAAATTCTCGACATCCAACTCCAACCAGCTGGGAATCCCCCGACCGCGGGCCGATTCGACGCTGGCGCGAATGAACTCGTTCTTGCGGCTCTTCTCGCGGACCGAAATGGCCTGATCCTGCTGCACCTGGTATGAGGCGATGGTGGTCTTGCGATCGTCGACCCGGATGTGGCCGTGCCGCACGAGTTGGCGCGCCTGGGCTCGCGAGGACGCGAACCCGAGGCTGAAGACCACGTTGTCGAGGCGCCGTTCGAGCATCACCAGCAGATTCTCGCCGGTGATTCCCTTGCGGCGCTCGGCCTCCCTGAAATAGCCACGGAACTGGCGCTCGAGCACGCCGTAGATGCGCTTCACCTTCTGCTTCTCGCGCAGCTGCACCGGATAGCCCAGCTTGCGGCGAGATCGCCGCTGGCCGTGCTGACCCGGCGGATAGCCGCGTCGCTCGATGGCGCACTTCTCCTTGAAACAGCGGTCCCCCTTGAGGAACAGCTTCATTCGCTCCCGGCGACAGAGCCGGCAGACCGATCCTTTGTAGCGTGCCACGGTGTCCTTGTCTCCTCGTATTGCTTACAGATCGTCGGGCGTCTAGACGCGCCGCCGCTTGCGCGGCCGGCACCCGTTGTGGGGAATCGGCGTCACGTCCTTGATCGACTTGACGCTCAGACCGGTCGACGCCAGGGCGCGCACGGCCGACTCGCGGCCGCCGCCCGGCCCCTTGACCTCGACGTCGATCGACCTCATACCGACGTCCTTGGCCGAATGGCCGACGTTGCGGCCTGCAACCTGGGCCGCGAAGGGCGTGCCCTTGCGCGAGCCCTTGAAACCGATCCGACCGGCCGAAGACCAGGCCACGACGTTGCCCTCGGGGTCGGCGATGGTGATCAGGGTGTTGTTGAACGTGGCCAGGATATGGGCGACGCCGTGCGGTACGACGCGCTTCTCCTTCTTCCTGCCCGTTTTCTTGCCTTGCGGTTTTGCCATTACTTCTTGACCTTCTTCTTGCCGGCCACGGCGCCTCTGCGTGGACCCTTGCGGGTGCGAGCGTTGGTATGCGAGCGCTGCCCGCGGACCGGCAGGTTGCGCCGGTGCCGGATGCCGCGATAGGAGCCGGTCTCGATCAACCGCCGGATGTTCTGGGTCACCTCCTTGCGCAGGTCACCCTCCACGCGGCCTTCGTCCTGGATCACCAGACGGATCCGCTGGGCCTCGTCCTCGGTCAGATCCTTGACCTTGGTGTCGACGTCGACCTTGGCCTGCCCCAGGATCTTGAGAGACCGGGTGCGGCCGATGCCATAGATGTAGGTCAGACCGACCCAGACCTGCTTCTGCTGCGGCAGGTCGATGCCTGCGATGCGTGCCATTCTCGCTCCTACCCTTGACGCTGCTTGTGTTTCGGATTGTCACAGAGCACCCGCACGACACCATGCCGGCGGACGATCTTGCACTTCGGACACATTCTCTTGACTGAAGCTCGTACTTTCATCGCTTACGACCTCATCCGGTAGACGATACGGCCGCGGTTCAGGTCGTAGGGCGACAGCTGGACCTTGACCCGATCGCCCGGCAGGATGCGGATGAAGTACTTGCGCATCTTGCCCGAGACGTGAGCCAGGACGATGTGGTCCTTCTGCTGCTCATCACTGTTCTGGTCCTTACCGCCCATCTCCACCTTCACCCGGAACTGGGCATTGGGCAACGGCTCGACCACCACCGCTTCGACTTCGATCGCTTCTTCTTTCGCCAAACTGTTCTCCTTCGCGCCGGCTAGGCCCGGGCCTCACCGATTCCGAGCACCCTGGCGCCGCTCTCGGTAACCGCCACCGAGAACTCGAAATGGGCGGAAAGAGAGCCGTCGGCGGTACGCGCCGTCCAACCGTCCGGGTCGATCCTGACCCCGGCGCTGCCGGCATTGACCATCGGCTCGATCGCCAGAACGAGTCCCGGCTGCAGTCGCGGGCCACGGCCCGAGTGGCCGAAATTGGGCACCTGCGGGTCTTCGTGCAGCGCCGTACCGATGCCATGACCGACAAACTCGCGCACCACCGAAAAGCCGCCGGCCTCGACATGCTCCTGCACCGCGTGGCCGATGTCCGACAGATGGCCGTTGGGCCGCACCTGGCGCACCGCCAGCTCCAGTGCCTCGCGGGTCACCTCGAGCAGATTGCGGGCCTCGCCCGCCACTTCGCCAACGGCGAAAGACCGGGCCGCGTCGCCGTAGTAGCCCTGGTAGAGCACGCCGCAGTCGACGCCGACGATATCGCCCTCGGCCAACTCCTGGGCCGCTGGGATGCCGTGCACGATGACGTCGTTCACCGAAGTGCACAATGTGGCGGGATAGCCGCGGTAGTTGAGAAACGCCGGCACCGCCCCTGCCGCGCGAATCGTCTCCTCGGCGTAGCGGTCAAGATCGGCCGTCGTGACGCCGGGCGCGATGCGCTTCTCGATGCCGTCGAGAACGCGGTGCACGAGGCCGTTCGCCGCGTCCATCAGATCGATTTCGCCGTGGGTCTTGAGTACCATCAGCCGCTCACTCCGAGGGCCTCGCGAATGCCGACGTTGACCTCTTCGATCGAACGATCGCCGTCGACCCGCCGCAGCAGGCCCAAACCCTCATAGTACTCGATCAGCGGCGCGGTCTTCTCCCGGTACACCTCCTGCCGGTGGCGCACGACCTGCTCGGTGTCGTCGGCCCGCTGCCGCGCCAGGGCGCGGCGCACCAACTCGTCCTCCGGCGCGTCGACGAAGATCACCGCATCCAGCGCGCTGCTGCTGTCTTCGAGAATTCCCGCCAGAGTGTCGGCCTGCTCGAGCGTGCGCGGATAACCGTCGAGCAGATAGCCGTCACTCGCGTCATCCCGGGACAGCCGTTCGCGCACCACCTCGGCCATCGTCTCGTCATCCACCAGAGCTCCGGAAGCCATGATCGACTCGACGCGCTGGCCCAGCGCCGAGCCGCTGTCTACCGCCCGGCGCAGCATCTCGCCAGTCGAGATGGCCGGGATGCCCAGCCTCTCGGCCAGGATCTCTGCCTGGGTGCCCTTGCCGGAGCCCGGCGGGCCCAACATCACCAGGCGCAGACCGTTCGCGGGGCGGGCGCTAGCGTCGGCCACGAATCCTCCCCCGCTTCATGAAGCCCTCGTAGTTGCGCATCACCAGCTGGCTTTCGACCTGCTGTACCAGATCCATCGCCACGCCGACGACGATCAGCAGCGAGGTGCCGCCGAAGTAGAACTGCACACCCATGCCGCTGGTGATCCAGTCGGGCAGGAAGTTGTCCAGTCCCGGTCCGATCCACGGCAGGCTCTGTACCTTGAAACCGCTGAGTAGGAACTCGGGCAGCACCGAGACCGCCGCCAGATAGACCGCGCCGACCAGGGTCAGCCGGGTCAGGATGCGATCGATGTACTCCGAGGTTCGCTTGCCCGAACGGATGCCGGGGATGAAGCCGCCGTACTTGCGCAGGTTCTCCGCGGTGTCGGCCGGGTTGAAGATGATCGACACGTAGAAATAGCAGAAGAAGACGATGGCGGCGACATACAGCAGATAGTGCAGCGGCTCGCCCCAGGCCAGCGAGTTGGCGATGTTCTGGATCCACTGATTCTGGAACATGCCGGCGACCGTGGTCGGGATGATGACCACGGAGCTGGCGAAGATCACCGGAATGACGCCACCGGTGTTGACCCGCAGCGGCAGATAGGTGTTCTGGCCGCCGTAGATCTTGCGCCCCACCACGCGCTTGGCGTACTGGACCGGAATGCGGCGTTGAGCCCGTTCCATGTAGACGATGAACGCCACCACGGCCACCATGAAGACGATCAGCACCAGCACCTTGAGCACCGACAGAGCGCCGCTCTGGATGCTGCTGATGGTGCCGGACACCGCACCCGGCAGGGCGACGACGATGCCCGAGAAGATGATCAGCGAGATGCCGTTGCCGACGCCGCGCTCGGAGATCTGCTCGCCCAGCCACATGACGAAAGCGCAGCCGGTGGTGAGCGTCAGAACCGTCATCAGACGGAAGCCCCAGCCCGGCGTCACCACCAGCGAGGCACCGCCCGGCGTGGTCATGCGCTCCAGCCACAGGGCGATGGTGATCGACTGGATCGTCGAGATGCCCATCGTCAGGTAGCGCGTGTACTGGGTGATCTTGCGCCGCCCCAGCTCGCCCTCCTTGGACAGCTTCTCGAGAAACGGCCAGACCACCGTCAACAGCTGCAGCACGATCGACGCGGTGATGTACGGCATGATGCCGAGCGCGAACACCGCCACCCTCTCCAGGCTGCCACCCGTGAAGGTGTTGACGAAACCCAGGAAGGTGTCCTTCATCGATGCCATGAACTCCAGCAGCGCCTGCGGGTCGATCCCCGGAGTCGGTATGTTGCAGCCGATCCGGTAGACCGCCAGCAGGGCGAACATGAAGAGCACCCGCTTGCGCAGGTCCGGAATCGCGAAGATATTGCGAAAGCTGTCGATCACGACTCGAGAACCTCGCAACTCCCGCCGGCGGCCTCGATCTTGCGCCGCGCCGTGGCAGAGAACTTGTGCGCCGAGACTTTCAGCTTCTTCTTGATCTCGCCCTGACCGAGAATCTTGACCGGCCGGCCGGGGCGTACTCTCCCCTTCTCTGCCAGCAACTCGGGTGTCACGGCGCCCTTCCAGTCGGCCAACCCGGCCAGGTTGACGATCTCGTACTCGATGCGGAAGATATTGGTGAAGCCGCGTTTCGGTACCCGCCGCAGCAAGGGCATCTGACCACCCTCGAAGCCACGCCGGCGGCTGAAGCCGGCCCGCGAGCGCTGGCCCTTGTGCCCCCTGCCGGCGGTCTTGCCCAGGCCGGAGCCCGGTCCACGCCCGATCCGTTTGCGGTTCTTGCGGCTGCCATCGGCAGGAGAAAGATCATGCAGCTTCATCTACTCGTCCTCGACCAGTTGCACCAGGTGTGGCACCTTGGCGACCATTCCGCGCACGGCCGGCGTATCCTGCCGTTCCACCACGTGATGGATGCGCCGCAGGCCCAGCCCGCGCAGCACCTCGTGCTGATTCGGTGGCCGGCCGATGGGGCTCCGCACCTGCTTGATGCGCAGCATCTTCTTGGCCTTGGCCTTCGCCTTAGCCATCGGCCGGCTCCTTCTCGGCGACCGCCGGCGCCTCGGCCGGATCGTCGGCTTTCACCGCCGCCTCTGGAGCTGCCGGCTCGTCGGCGGCGGCCGCTTCCGCCGCCACCTCGGGCTCGGACGCCGCGGCCTTCGCCGGTGTAGCCTCGACCTGCTCCGGCTCGGCAGCCGCAGCTTCCGCCGCCTTCGCAGGTTCCGCCGGGACCAGCTCGCCATCATCGTCGTCACGCCGCCGCAAGGCGCGGACGGTCTCCTCGCGGCGCAGCTGCAGAAGCGCGTCCATGGTCGCCTTGACCACGTTCTGCGGGTTCTTGGAACCCAACGACTTGGTCAGGATGTCCTGGATGCCGGCACCCTCGACCACCGCGCGCACCGCCCCGCCGGCGATGACGCCGGTGCCCTGCGAAGCGGGCTTGACCAGCACCCGGCTGGAACCGAACTCGCCGAGCGCCTGGTGCGGGATCGTCGTGCCGGCGATCGGCACGCTCACCAGGTTCTTGCGGGCGATGTCGATGCCCTTGCGGATCGCGCTGGGAACCTCCTTCGCCTTGCCCGAGCCGAAGCCGACCCTGCCGTTGCCGTCACCGATCACCACGAGGGCCGAGAACGAGAAGTTCTTGCCGCCCTTGACGACCTTGGTGACCCGGTTGATGTCGATCACCTGCTCGTAGAACTCCGGTTCGCTTGAAAAATTCCTGGCCAAAACGCTCTCCTCTTCGAACCCGAGCTAGAACTCGAGCCCTTTCTCGCGGGCGCCGTCGGCGACTGCCTTGATTCTGCCGTGATAGATGTAGCCGCCGCGATCGAACACGACGCGCTCTACGCCCTTCTCGCGGGCCCGCTCGGCAACCGTCTCGCCGATCAGTCGAGCCGCGGCGCGCGAGTCTCCGCCGCCCTCGAAGCGCTCCCGCAGGGCCGACTCGGCCGAGCTGGCCTGGGCCAGGGTCTCGCCCCGCAGATCATCGATGACCTGGGCGTAGATGAACTTCGAGCTCTTGTAGACCGACAGCCGCGGCCGCTCGCCGGTACCGGTAACCCGGGCCCGGACCCGCCGGTGTGCTCGCTTGCGGCGCAGGGTGCGCTGTTGGGTGTTCGCCATCTCGACTCTCCGTCCTAGGCCGCCGCGCCGGCCTTGCCGACCTTGCGGCGGATCTCCTCGCCGGCGTAGCGGATGCCCTTGCCCTTGTAGGGCTCCGGCTTGCGCAGCGCGCGGATCTCGGCCGCGACCTGGCCCACCTGCTGACGGCGGGCGCCGCTGACCGTTATCCGAAGCTGCTTGTCGATCTCCACCTCGATGCCTTCCGGGATCGCGTAGATCACCGGGTGCGAGAAACCGAGAGCGAAGTGGATCTCCTTGCCCTTGACCTCGGCTCGGTAGCCGACGCCGTGGATCTCGAGCTTTTTGGAGAAGCCCTCGGCGGCGCCGTGCACGGCGTTCGCCAGCAGCGCCCGGATCAGGCCGTGGCGCGACCGCAGCTCGCCGCTGTCGCCCTGGCGCGTCACCCGCACGACGCCATCCTCGATCGCCACCGGGATGCCCTCGATCAGCCGCTGGCTGACCTTGCCTTTGGGCCCCTCGGCGACAAACTCTCCATCGGCGATGGACACCTTGACTCCGGCGGGGACCGTTATCGGCATTTTTCCTACACGCGACATCATCTAGCTCCTACCAGATCTCGCAGAGCACTTCGCCGCCAACGCCGCGCTGACGCGCGACTTTGTCGGTGAGCAGACCCTGCGAGGTGGACACGATGCCCACGCCGAGGCCGTTCAGAACGGGCTTGATATCCGCCGATTTGCAGTAGACCCGGCGGCCCGGCCGGCTGACCCGCTGAATACGGCGCACCAGCGGCTCGCCTTCATTGGTGTAGCGCAGCTGGATGCGGATGTGCTTGCTCGTCGGCCCCTCGTCGTGAACACTGAAGCTCTCGATGAAGCCCTCGTCCCGGAGGATCTTGCAGATCTCGTGTTTGAGCCCCGAGGCCGGCACATCCAGCCTGTCGTGGCGCACGCGATAGGCGTTGCGCATCCGCGTCAGCAGATCGGCGATTGGATCGGTCATCGACATGTCGTTTTCTCTCCGTCGTGGCCGCGCGGCCTACCAGCTCGCCTTGATCACGCCCGGCAGGTACCCCTGCAGAGCCAGATTGCGGAAACAGATGCGGCAGAGGCCGAACTTGCGCATGTAGCCACGCGGGCGGCCGCAGCGGCGGCAGCGGTGACGCGTGCGCACCTGGAACTTGGGTTTCTTCCTCAGTTGGGCCATCTTCGCTTGTGTCGCCATCGTTTACGTCCTCAGGCGCTCGGCCGGCGAAACGGCATGCCGAGCTCGCGCAGCAGGTAGAAGGCCTGCTCGTCGTTCTTGGCGGAGGTCACGAAGGTCACGTTGAGACCCTTCGCCTTGTCCACCTTGTTGTAGTCGAGATCGGGGAAGATCAGGTGATCGCGGATGCCCAGCGTGTAGTTGCCGCGCCCGTCGAAGCTCGTTGCCGGCACGCCGCGGAAGTCGCGCACCCGCGGCAGGGCGGTGGCGATCAACCGGTCGAGGAAATCCCACATGCGGTTGCCCCGCAGGGTGACCCGGCAGCCGATCGGCATGCCGGTGCGCAGCTTGAAGGCGGCGATCGACTTGCGCGCCCGGGTGATCGTCGGCCGCTGGCCGGAGATCGTAGCCAGCTCGTCGGCGGCCGTATCCAGCAGCTTGATGTTCTGGGTAGCCTCGCCGAGGCCGATGTTCAGCACGATCTTCTCGAGCCGAGGGACGGCCATGACGTTGTCGATCGCGAACTCCTGGCGCAACTTCGCCGCCACGTCATCGCGATAACGCTGCTTGAGGCGCGGTTCGTAGCCGTCGGCTGCCGCGCTCTTGGTAGGACTGCTCTGCTTCTGGGCCATCGAACTCTCTACCTCAGTTGAAAGTTGCGCCGCACTTCTTGCAGACTCGCACACCGCTGCCGTCCTCGAGCCGCTTACGGCCCAGACGGGTCGGCTTGCCGCACTCGCCGCAGACCACCTTGAGCTTGGTCAGCGGAATCGGCGCCTCACGCTCCAGGATGCCTCCCTGGATCTGCTTCGACGGATTCGGACGGGTATGCCGCTTGATCATGTTCACCCGCTCGACGATCGCGGTGGCGGTGGACGGGAACACCCGCAGCACCTTGCCCTTGACGCCTCGATCGCGGCCGGTGATGACGACGACCTCGTCGTTCTTCTTGACTCTCACCTTGTTCATCTTCGTTCCACTCATTGCCGTGGCGCCCGAGCTACAGGACCTCCGGCGCCAGCGAGATGATCTTCATGAACCGCTTTTCACGCAGCTCCCGGGCCACGGGCCCGAAGACGCGCGTGCCGATGGGCTCGTTGGCCTCGTTCACCAGCACCGCCGAATTGGTGTCGAAGCGGATATAGCTGCCGTCGCGCCGCCGCCTGGCCGCTGCCGTACGCACGATCACGGCCCGCACGACCTCGCCCTTCTTGACGGTGCCGTCCGGCGTCGCCTCTTTGACCGAGGCGGTGATCAGATCGCCGAGTCTGCCGTACTTGCCGGCGGAGCCGCCGCGCATCTGGATGCACGCGATCTTGCGCGCTCCGGAGTTGTCGGCGACATCCAGAATGGTGCCCATCTGGATCATCCGTCAGTCCCCCAGTCCCCGGCGCAGCACCTTCCGCACCCGCCAGCGCTTGAGGACCGACCGTGGCCGCGACGCAGCGATCTCGACGCGATCACCCTCGCGACACTGGTTCTCCTCATCGTGGGCGTAGAACTTCGAAGTGCGCTTGACGTGCCGCTTGTAGAGCGGGTCCATGAAGGAGTTGCTGACGGCCACGACGACCGTCTTGTCCATCTTGGCACTGACCACCTTGCCGATCTTCAGCTGGCGCGACGCCCGGATCTGTTGCTCTTCAGCCATCTCTCAACTCCCCGCTAGGCCTGCTTCTCACGCAGGACGGTCAACACCCGGGCCAGGTCCCGGCGCACCAGCCTGAGCTTGGCCGGGTTCTCGATCTGACCGGTGACCTGCTGCAGACGGAGGGCGAACAGCTGCTCAGCCAGCTCGCGCTCCTTGTCCCGCAGCTCTTCCACCGTCTGCTCTCTGATCTGCGCCGCTTTCATACCGCGATTCCCTCGTGACGCGACAGGAACCTTGTCTTGATGCCGAACTTGTGCGACGCCAGCTCAACGGCCCGGCGCGCCAGCTCCTCGGGCACGCCCTCGATCTCGAAGAGGATCCGACCCGGTTTGACCACCGCGACCCACTCCTCCGGGTTGCCCTTGCCCTTGCCCATGCGGGTCTCGAGCGGCTTCTTGGTGATCGGCTTGTCGGGAAAGACCCGGATCCAGATCTTGCCGCCGCGCTTCACACCGCGAGCGACGGCGATACGGCCGGCCTCGATCTGGCGAGCGGTTACCCAGCCGGCCTCGAGAGCCTGCAGCGCGTAGTCGCCGAAAGCGATGTAGTCGCCGCCCTTGGCACGGCCGGCACGCCGACCGCGCTGCTTCTTGCGGTACTTGACCTTCTTCGGCATCAACATGATCTGAATCCTCGTCCTTCTTCAGCTACGCGTGCTAGGTGGAGATCCGGCGCTGTTTCTCGCGCAACAGGTCGCCCTTGTAGATCCAGGCCTTGCAGCCGATGGTGCCGTAGGTCGTGTTCGACACGGCATAGCCGTAGTCGATGTCGGCCTTGAGCGTGTGCAGCGGCAGCCGGCCCTCCTGGTACCACTCGGTGCGGGCGATCTCGTGGCCGCCGAGACGGCCGGCGACCATGATCTTGAAGCCTTTGGCGCCAAAGCGGAACGCCGCCTCCATCGCCTTCTTCATCGCCCGGCGAAAAGCGATCCGGCGCTGCAGCTGACCGGCCAGGTTCTGCGCCACCAGCTGGGCATCCAGCTCGGGGCGCTGGATCTCCTGGATATTGATGTGCACCTCGCGCTTGACCCGCTTCTTGAGGTCGTCGCGCAGCTTGTCGACCTCGGCGCCCTTGCGGCCGATGACGATGCCGGGACGCGAGGTGTAGATGGTCACGCGCAGCCGGTCCGCCGCCCGCTCGATGTCGATCTCACTGACCCCGGCATGCGCCAGCCGCACCTTGAGGTCCTCGCGCAGCGCCAGGTCCTCCTGCAGCAGATCGGCGTAGTCGCGCTCGGCGTACCAGCGCGAATGCCAGGGCTTGTTGTAGACCAGCCGAAATCCGTAGGGGTGTGTCTTCTGTCCCACTTCGCTCTCTCCTAGGAGGCCTCACCCTTACGGGTATCCAGTTTGATGGTCACGTGACTCTGTCGCTTGAGGACCCGGAAAGCTCGGCCCATCGGCTGGGCCCGGATCCGCTTCAGGGTCGGCCCGCCATCGACGAAGATCTCCTTGACGAACAGGCGATCCACGTCGACCTGCTCGTCGAGGCTCTCGGCGTTGGCGATTGCCGAGCGCAGCAGCTTGCTCAGCGGCTTCGCCGCTGCCTTGCGGCTCAGCGCCAGCAGGTTCACCGCGTCCTGCACGTCGCTACCGCGGATCTGATCGGCCACCAGGCGCACCTTCTGGGGTGATGCCTGCAGGTACCTCAGCCGTGCCTTGAACTCCATCGTCGTCGCTCCGTGCCCTATCTGGGTCTGCCGGTCTTTTCGGCCTTGCGACCGCTATGACCGCGGAAGGTCCGGGTCATGGCGAATTCGCCGAGCTTGTGACCCACCATGTTCTCCGTGATGTAGACCGGAATGAACTTCATGCCGTTGTGCACCGCGATCGTGTACCCGACCATGTCGGGGATGATCGTCGAGCGCCGCGACCAGGTCTTGATGACCCGCTTCGTGCCGCTTACGTTCATCGCCTCCACCCTGCGGTGCAGGTGACCGTCGATGAAGAAGCCCTTCTTTAGCGACCGCGCCATAGCCCGTTCTCCGTTTTCTACTTCTTCTTGCGTCGGCGCACGATCATTGAATCGGTGCGCTTGTTGTTGCGTGTCTTGTAGCCCTTGGTCGGTACGCCCCAGGGAGTGCAGGGGTGACGGCCGCCCGAGCTGCGGCCCTCGCCGCCGCCCATGGGATGGTCCACAGGGTTCTTGGTGACGCCGCGATTGTGCGGCCGGCGCCCGGCCCAGCGCTTGCGGCCGGCCTTGCCCAGCGAAATCTGCTCGTGGTCGAGGTTGCCGACCTGGCCGATCGTGGCGGCGCAGTCGATGTGCACGTTGCGCATCTCCCCCGACGGCAGCCGCACCAGGGCATACCGCCCCTCCTTGGCCATCAGCTGCGCGCCGGCACCGGCACTGCGGACCATCTGGCCGCCCTTGCCGATCTTGAGCTCGACGTTGTGCACGATGGTGCCGACCGGTATCGCCCGCAGCGGCAGCGAGTTGCCGGGGTTGATCGGCGCCTGCGGCCCGGAGATCACCTCGTCGCCCACGGCCAGGCCATCCGCCCACAGGATGTAGCGCTTCTCGCCATCCGCGTAGTGCAGCAGCGAGATTCGCGCCGAGCGATTGGGGTCGTACTCGACCGTCGCCACCTTGGCCGGCACGCCGATCTTGTCGCGACGGTAATCGACCACCCGGTAGCGCCGCTTGTGGCTACCGCCGCGGTACCAGATGGTGGTCCGGCCCTTGTTGTTCCGACCACCGATCCGCTTCAGCCCCTGGGTCAGCGACTTCTGCGGCTGGCTGGTGGTCAGCTCGTCGAAGGTCGAGACCGTCTGCTGACGGCGAGCCGGGTTGGTCGGCTTGCGTTGTTTGATGGCCATCGTGCGTCAGACTCCTTCGAAGAACTCGATCTGCTTCTCGCCGTCGGCCAGCCGGACGTAGGCCTTCTTCCAGTCCGGCTGGCGGCCCACATAGCGGCCCTGACGCCGGGTCTTGCCGTGCATCGAGGCAACGCGAACTTCGCTCACCTTGACGCCGAACTGCGCCTCGACGGCACGCCTGATCTCGATCTTGTTGGCCCGGCGGTCCACCTGGAAGGCGACGATGTTGCGGTCGTCGCGCAGCTCGGTCGACTTCTCGGTGATCAGCGGCCGCCGGATGATCTCCTGAATCCTCATCAGCCCAGCACCTCCACCAGCCTGCCCAGGGCCTCTTCGCTGAAAACAAGATGGGTGCGGTCGACAACGTCGTATACGTTGACCGCCATGGCATCCACCGTCTTCAGCTTCGGGTTGTTGCGCGCCGCCAGCGACAGGTTGTCGTTGTCGAAACGGTCGACCAGCAGCACCTTGCCGTCGGCCCCCAACTTGCTCAGCGAACGAGCCAGCTCGGCCGTCTTGTGGCTCTCGAGGTCGAGACTGTCGATCACCAGCACGCCTTCGTCCGCCAGCTTGCGAGACAGGGCCGACCGCAGCGCGTTCTTGCGCTCGCCGACGCTCAGCTTGTTGCGGTAGCTGCGCGGCTGCGGGCCGTGTGCGACGCCGCCGGAGCGCCAGAGCGGACTGCCGAACGTGCCGGCGCGAGCCCGGCCGGTGCCCTTCTGCCGCCAGGGCTTGCGCCCCGTCGCGGTCACTTCGGACCGGGTCTTGGTCTTGTGGGTACCGCGCCGCTGGGCCGCCCGGAACGACTCGACCGCCAGGTGGATCAGGTGCTCCTTGTACGGGTAGCCGAAGATCTCGTCCGGCAGATCGATCTCCCGCACTTTGCGGTTCTTGAGGTTCTTGACCGTGACCTTCATCGCCCTAGCCTCTCTTGGCTGTCTGGATCGCGATGTACGCGCTATTCGGCCCCGGCACGGAGCCCTTGAGGAAGAGCAGGTTGTTCTCTTCGTCGATCTTGACCACCCGCAGGTTCTTGGCGGTGATCCGCTTGGCGCCCATCTGCCCCGGCATCCGCACCCCGGGAAACACCCGCGACGGGTCGGAGGCCTGACCGATAGAGCCCGGCGCGCGGTGGAACATCGAACCGTGGGTGGCGCGGCCACCGCCGAATCCGTGGCGGCGCATGACGCCCTGAAAACCCTTGCCCTTGCCGCGGCCGACCACATCGACGTACTCGTCGACCTCGAAGATGGAGGCCGTGAGCTGGTCTCCCGGCTTCATCTCGTCGTCGGCGGCGACCTTGAACTCGACCAGGCGGCGCATCGGCGCCACCTCGGCGGCCTGGTAGTGACCGCGCATCGGTTGGCTCACCTTGCGCGGTGGGCGGTCCTCGACCAGCCCGACCTGGATGGCTTCATAGCCGTCCCGGCCGGTCGTCTTGCGCTGCACGACCAGGCAAGGTCCGGCCTGAACGACCGTCACCGGAACCGACTCGCCGTCGGCCAGGAAGATCTGCGTCATGCCGATCTTGCGGCCCAGAATGCCCTTCATCGCCTACGCGCTCCCCTGCTTGCCAAACGCCTTGATCTCGACGTCGACGCCGGCCGGCAGCTCCAGCTTCATCAGGGCGTCGACGGTCTGGCTGGTCGGCTCGAATATGTCCAGCAACCGCTTGTGGGTGCGGATCTCGAACTGCTCCCGCGACTTCTTGTCGATGTTGGGCCCGCGGTTCACGGTGTAACGCGAGATGTGCGTCGGCAGGGGTATCGGGCCGACGACACGCGCACCGGTGCGGCGCGCCGTATCGAGGATCTCGTACGTCGAGGCGTCGAGGCTGCGGTAGTCGTACCCCTTGAGGCGGATACGGATCTTCTCGTTGACCATGACTGTTGCTTCCTCTCGCTGCGGCGCGTCTCGCGGCCGCCTACTCCAGAATGTCGGTGACGGTGCCGGCGCCGACGGTGCGGCCGCCCTCGCGGATGGCGAAGCGGACGCCCTTCTCCATCGCGATCGGCGCGATCA
>CALZJC010000027.1 GCA_945787525.1 Thermoanaerobaculia bacterium
TGCCGGCCGGCCCCTACGCGTTGCCGGCCCCGTCCCGGCACCCGGAAGCCCGAGCCGCCCTCTGGAGAACCCACCCCTTGGCTCCCCTTGCCGGCCGGCGTGCTCACGGGGACAGGAAGCGCCTGCGCAGGGCGCCGGCTTCATCCAGTCCCCACAGGTCGTCCGGAGCTAAGATGTGCCGATGCCCGCAGCCGTCCCCAGCGACCGCCTCGGCCGCCCGCTGCGTGATCTGCGCCTGTCGGTCACCGACCGCTGCAACTTCCGCTGTCCCTACTGCATGCCGCGCGAGGTCTTCGGCCCGCACCACAGCTTCCTGCCCCGCGCCGAGATCCTCACCTTCGAGGAGCTCCAGCGCCTCGTTCGCCTCTTCCACCGCCTCGGGGTACGCAAGGTCCGCCTCACGGGCGGCGAGCCGCTGCTGCGCCAGGACCTGCCCGAGCTGGTGGGGATGCTCGCCGGGCTGGCCGGGCTGGACCTCGCCCTGACCACCAACGGCACCCTGCTGGCGCGCCACGCCGAGGCGCTGGCCGCGGCGGGTCTGGGCCGGGTCACCGTCAGCCTCGACTCGCTCGACGACGAGGTCTTCCGGCGCATGAACGACGTCGACTTCCCGGTGGCGCGGGTGCTCGACGGCATCGACGCCGCCGCCGCCGCCGGGCTGGGACCGATCAAGGTCAACGCGGTAGTCCGCCGCGGCCTGAACGACCGCGGACTGGTCGACCTGGCGAGTCATTTCAAGGGCAGCGGCCACGTCCTGCGCTTCATCGAGTACATGGACGTCGGCACCAGCAACCGCTGGCGTCCCGACGACCTGGTGCCGGGCGAGGAGATCGTGCGCCGCGTCGACGCTGAGCTTCCCCTGGAGCCGATCGAGCCCGCCTACCGCGGCGAGGTGGCCCGGCGCTGGCGCTACCGGGATGGTGGCGGTGAGGTCGGGGTCATCACCTCGGTCAGCCAGCCGTTCTGCGGCGACTGCACGCGGGCGCGGCTGTCGGCCAAGGGCGAGCTCTACACCTGCCTGTTCGCCGCCGCCGGCACCGACCTCAGAGCGCCGCTGCGAAGCGGTGCCGACGACACCGAGATCGAGACCCTGATCCGCGACGTCTGGACCCGCCGCACCGACCGCTACTCAGAGCTGCGCTCTGAGGAGAGTGTCGGTGGGAAGCGAGTCGAGATGTCGTACATCGGCGGCTGAGTCGGCGACCCGAACGCCCTCGCCCCGGATCAGCCCCCAAACCCGCGTGTGACGGGCTCGGGCTCCTCCACTGGGGCTCTCACCCCCGAGTCACTTCCCGACCCGCTTTCGCTCGCCGGGTATCCAGCGCCAGCTCATGGCGCTGCGCCATGCCCGCGCACCAAAGGAAAAGGGCCGCGCCGAAGCGCGGCCCCTGGTCCATGTCGTGCGGTCCGGGAAGGACCGACGTCGAATTAGAAGCGGAGCTCGAATCCCCAGCGCGCCTGCCAGAGCGAGCGGGTCTCGAGCAGGTTGGTGGCGCTCCGGTCAAAGAAACGCGTGTAGACGAACTGTCCGTCGTCGTTGACGAACTGGTTGACCACCTGCTGGCTGAAGAAGTAGGCGTCGTAGACCTTGCCCCAGTTGTCGTCGAGGAAGTTCATCAGGTTGTACATCCGGACGAAGAACCTGCCGCTCACCCAGTCGAAGCCGACCGGGAAGTCCTGGTGGATGCTGATGTCCAGGCGATTGCTCCACTGGGCGTGCTTGGCGTTGCGGGGGACGAAGCCGGGCCCGAGCCCCTCGCGCTGGATCCAGTCGAAGAACGCGGCCGTGTCGAAGCCGGCGTCGAAGACCACGTTGGGGTCGTCCATGCCGGTCGGTATGTAGAGCAGGTGGCGGCCGAAGAACGCGCCGCTCCCCTCGAGACCGTTCGGCGCCATGACGAAGCTCGTCGGCTGGCCCTCCTGGAGGTAGCCGAAGACGGTGAAGCGGGTCTCGTACCCATCGAAGAACTCCCGTCCGAGGCTGGCGCGCAGGCTCAAACGGTGCGGCACCACGTAGTTGGACTTCGCGGGCCGCGGGTTGTTGATGTCCAGCAGGGCCGTATTGTCGAAGTTCGACCTCGCCACCGAGGAGGTCATCGGGCTGACATCCTCGCCGTCGGTCCAGGCGTAGCCGAGCGAGGCGTCGAGACCGTTGTCCCAGCGCTTCATGACCAGCACCGAGAGCACGTCAGAGGCGGCGTCGAATGACGAGTTGGTCAGCATGTAGTTATTGCGACCGGTCACGTTGGCGTACCTCGGTGATCCGGCCCGCGTCATGCCGACGATCTCCTGGGAGACGTCCCGGTAGATCGCGGAGTCCACCAGCTCGGTGTGCAGGTAGTCGAAGTCGAACTGGTAGCCGCTCGGCATGCGATAGGTGAAGCCGAGCGAGAACTTGTCCTCGTACGGCTGCTTGTAGTTGGGATCGATCAGCACCATGAAGCTGTCACTGGCGCTGGCTGCAGTGGTGGCAGCGACGGCGTCGAAGAGCGCCTGCGGAGGCGAGCCGCCCGGGTTGCTGGGGTTGACCAGGGGGATGGAGCCATCGAGCACCGAGCCCCCCGCGCCGAAGTTGTTGAGCGTCAGCTGCACGTTGGTGATGCCGTCGTTGCTCCAGGCGTTGGAGATCCAGACGTTGGGGTTGCCGCCGGAGAAACGGCCGATGCTGCCGCGCACCGACATGCGCGGCTGCGGGCTCCAAATGAAGCCCACCCGGGGCATGATCAGGTCGATGCCGTCGAGGTTCCCGTCGTTACGCACACCGTTGGCATCGGTGAAGGCCTGGTTGAAGGTGGGCCGGTCGCTGCTGGTGAACCACTCGTAGCGCAGACCCGCCGCAATCGTCAGGTTGCGGTCGTCGAGGAAGATCTCGTCCTGCACATAGAGCGAGTGCAGCGTGTTGGTGAAGTTCGCCGCCGCGTCGAACGCATTGTTGGTGCCGCCGGCGCTGCCGTAGTAGATGCGGCTGGGGCGGCCGAGCTCGTAGCGATCGATGCCCGAGAGCGCGCACGCCGGATTGTCGAAGCGGCCCTGCGCGGTGAGTCCGTCGCAGACGGCCGGGTTGCTGAAGAAGCCGCTGTCGGTGAAGTAGTCGCGCTCACCGCCGTTGGAGTGCTGCACGAAAACGTTGAAGATCTCGTTCTTCTCGTTCTCGTACCCGGCCGTGAAGACGTTACGCCCCCTGAGGAGCTGTCCCGAGAGCTTGAGGTAGCTCGTGTCGGTGCCCAGCTGGTTGGCCTGACGCGAGTCGTCGGCTCCCACGTAGACCGTGCCATCGCCGAAGATGTCGATCTGGTGGTCGGCCTGGTCCTTGGGGCCCACCGTGACCTGGGAGTCGTCCATGAAGTTGTCGCTCAGGAAGAGCTCGGTCGACGCCGAGTTGCCCCACTGCGAGGAGACCCGGAGCGTCGTGGTCTCCGACTCGGCGCCCTTGACGTAGAAGTGGTTGGCGAACTCGAACTCGTCGTCGTCGCCGTCCGAGTTGCGGTCCTGGAAGCCGTCGTAGTAGTTGTAGATCAGCGACACGTTGTGCTGCGGGTGGGCGTTCCAGTCGAGCTTCAGCATCTGCTTGTCCTGCTCCTGGACACCGTCCGCCGGCTGGCCGCCCGGATCGTAGCCGTAAGCGTTGTTGGAGATGTTGAGGATGCGATCGTAGTCGGCCTGGCTGAGCCAGTCGCGCTCGACGCCGTTACCCGAGCCGGCGTAGCCGATGGCGAGGAAGCGCGGCGAGTCGCTGGTCTCGTAGGCGCCGAAGAAGTGCAGCTTGTCCGGCAGGATCCTGCCGCCGAGGGAGAGCCCGATCTTGTCCGAGTCGAACGGCGGCGTGCTGAAGTCACCCTGGTTGGTGCCCAGCGAGTCGCCCCGCAGGCTGTCGCCGGTGCGCTCGAAGAACACATTGCCGCTGAAGTCGTTGGTGCCGGACTTGGTCACCGCGTTGATGGTGCAGGCCGAGAAGCCGCTATAGGTGACGTCGGCAGGCGCCAGCTCGACCGCCAGCTGGGCGATGGCGTCGTAGGGGAAAGGCATGCCGACGGCCGTCGAGTAGCCGTTGGAGTTGAGGCCGAAGCGGTCGTTCTGCCCCACGCCGTCCAGCGTCACGCTGTTGAAGCGGGGATGCTTGCCGGCGCAGTTGATCTCGAAGCCGTCGTCCTCGTTGTCGATGTTGACCCGGGGGTCGATGCCGTAGATGTCCACGATGTCGCGGTTGAAGGCGACCGCGGTCTCCACTGCGAAGCTGTCGAAGGCCGCCGCCGGGCCGGTGGCCACCTCGACGAAGTCGGCCGAGGCGGTGACGGTCACGATCTCCCTGATCACCTCGGGATCCACCGTTACCTTGAGGTTGTAGATGTCGGCTACCGCGATGCTCGGGATCTCGACGGTCTCCAGCTCGTTGACGATGACGATGTAGGGGCCGCCCGGCGACAGGCGCGTCGCCAGGAAGAGGCCGTCGGCGTTGGTCGTGAGCGCCTTGCTGTTGCCGGTGCGCGTGTCCAGCACCTGGACCTTGGCGTTGGCGATGGGGCCGCCGGCGGCATCCACGACGGTTCCACGGATCGTGGCGCTCGTCTCCTGTGCCACGGCGCCGGTCACGAAGGTGAACAGGGCGGCTACCAGAACGATGGCCGTTAGAAACTGCGATCGTCTCATTTCAGCTCTTCCTCCTTGGCGCCTCCGGGCCGGTACAAGACAGCACCCGCCCGGTGGGGTCGCCGGTAGATTCTTGACAGCGGAGACACGTGACGTACGCGTTCGCCGTTCGAAGTTCACGAAGTGGAACTCTCTCGTTGGTCGGCGAGCCAGTTGTGGCTCGAACCGCTATCCAAGTAGACGAAGTCTACACGACGGCGCGATCTGTCACCAGCGCTCGCAGCCCGTCCTGGCGCCCTCGAAAGCTCCGGATCGACATCCGGTGAGCGCTCGGGACCCCCCGCGCAAACGAACTCCGCCCATGCCAACAGACGCCGCAAGGACAGTGCCAGATCCCCATGGCGAAGGCAGATGGGCTAACTCCCTGAGCGCCAAGGACTCCGGGCTGCAAAGGCCTTTTCGGAGCCTGGTTCGCGGGCCGCTGATCCAAGATTCGGAATCCAAGAAACCGAATCTCGGCTGTGGAAAGCGGCGCGCCTAGCCGCTGCCGGTAGAGCCGAATCCCCCGCCACCGCGCTCCGTCTCGTCCAGCTCGGCAGCCTCCTCGACCTCGACCGCGGTCACCGGCGCCACCACCAGCTGGGCGATGCGATCGCCGCGACGCAGGGTCAGGGGCTCGTCGCCGAGGTGCACCAGGGCGACCAGGATCTCGCCTCGGTAGTCGGAATCGATGGTACCGGGAGCGTTGACCACGGTCACTCCGTGGCGCGCCGCCAGCCCGCTGCGGGGCCGCACCTGGCCCTCGTGGCCGGCCGGCAGGGCGACGGCAAAGCCGGTCGGAACCAGCAGCCGGCGGCCCGGCGAAAGCGTCGTCTCGGCGTCGATCGCCGCCCGCAGATCGAGTCCGGCGCTACCCGCCGAGGCCGGCGCCGGCAGCGCCAGACCGGCAGCATGGGCCAACCGGCGGAAGCGGACGCGGACGGCTTCGGCCGGCATCATTCACCGCGGCGAGGGGCGGGCGATGCAGGCCCTGGCCCGACCAGGCTAGCCGTCTTCATCGTCTGGCTGCGGCGGCTGGGCGCCGAGATTCCGCCCCGCGCCCGTGCCCTGTTGCGGCTCCAACCCTTCACGGAACGGCTTGCCGATCCAGTCGCTGGTCGGTCTGGGCACCAGCAGGGTGTCCGGAATGGCGTTGGGGGTCGGAATCAGCTCGAGGGTGAACTGCCACTGGGAGTATTGGCTGGCGCCCATGAACGTGCGCACCCCGGCGTCCTCGCTACGGCTGCGCACGCCGATGATCGGCCCCGGCGCGGCGCGGCGGTTCGACCGCGTGCGCTCCTCCGCCGCCGCTTCGCGGCCGCCGGGTGCCGTGCCCCTGGCGACGTCGGTGCCGGCCCCACCGCCGCCCTGGCCGATCTGGGCGTTGATCAGCTGCCACTCGCCATCCTCGGTCATGGGGTCCTTCCACAGCCGGCGGATCGAGCGCGGGTTGAATTCGATCAACTCGTCGAGGGTGTTGGGCAGCCGCTGGAAGCGCAGCTGGAAGACCCGGATCGCCTCGGCGTACTGCAGGCCCCGGAAGATCAGCTCGGCCTCCTTGTCGCGCTTCATCACCTGGCTCCAGTAGGGCAGCGACGCCGCCACCAGGATGTTCATCACCGCGACGATGACGATCAACGCCACCAGGGCGTAGCCGCGCTGCCGACCGGTCACCATTGGCTGTAGGGAGTGCCGTCGAGGGCCATCGCCGGCGAGCCGGAGTGCACGTCCATCACCCCGGGCTGGCCGCCCTCCGCCAGATCGGTCTCGGCCGGCTGCTCTTCGGGGTCGATCTCCTCCAGCACCACCACCCAGCTGCCGGCGCTCTTGGTGATGGGGTCTACCGGAATCCTGCGCAGATAGCCCTTCTCCACCAGCGACTCGAGAGCGGGGGGATAGTTGCCGTGGTCGGCGTAGTACTGGTCGATGACGTCGCGCAGCGCTCTCAGGTCGTTCTTGAGCACCGCCTCGGCGGCCCGGCGCGGCACCTCCTTGAGCGCCGGCAGGGCGATCGTCGAGAGGATGCCGATGATCGTGATGACGACGATCAGCTCGATGAGGGTGAAGCCCCGGGCGGCGCGTGACGATCTTCGCGGCGGCCGCATCCTCACCACTCCGCATAGGGGATGCCGTTGAGACCGACTCCCTCGCTCAGGCTGTAGACGTCGTAGACGTCCTCGCCGCCCCAGGAGGTGGCGTCGGGCTCGTCCTGAAAGCTGCGCAGCCCCCATTCGTCCTCACCGGTCATGGGGTCCACCGGGATCTTCCGCAGGAAGCGGACCTTGCGGTCGATCTGACCGATCAGCTCGACCCCTTCGACCAGCGTCTCCAGCTCGGTCGGATAGCCGTCCGAACCGAGATCGATCGGGATCAACTGGGCATCGCTGTAGCGCTTGAACTCGTCGATGGCGTTGCGCATCTGGCGCAGATGCAGGCGCAGCTCGATCTCCTTGCCGCGCCGGACGCTGTTGCGCGCCACCGGCAGCGCCACGCCGGCGAGGATCACCAGCAGGGCCGCGACCATGACCATCTCGGCCAGGGTGAAGCCACCGCAGTGGCCGGCGGCGCGCCGACGCGATCCGACGATGGCCCGCAAGCGACAAGCGGTCACGGCACCTGATCGGGGCGTTGCGGCGGCAGGGTCGGTGCCGGCGGCGACGCCGCGGCCTCGTAGCTGATGACGACCCGCGCCGTCCTGATCTCCAGCGGCCGCAGCGGCCGCAACTCCGCATCGAGGGCCTTGCGCTTCTCGAACGCCACCACCGCCTGGCCCTCGGCCAGGGCGCGGAAGCGGATCCTGGCCAGAACGCCCTTGCCGCTCACCCCGGCGACGTCACCCAGCCGGCTGGCGCCCAGGATCAGGCGACCCGGCTCGGTCGCGACGAGGATCTTGGCGACGGTCTCGCGACCCAGGAACCGGCCCTCGTCGATCTTCTCCACCTCGAGCAGTCGCGGGTCGTACTTCAGGATCATCGGCAGATGTGAGACCGGGCGGGCCGATTCGACCCGCAGGGTCACGGTGAAGCCATCCCCCGGCGCCACCGCGACCGGCCACGCGACCAGCTCGAGGCGCACGGGTGGGGGACCCGCTTCGCCGCTCTTCACCGGAGGACGGGCACCCTGTGAACTGGCGACCTGTGAACCGGCGACCGCCGGCTGCTCGTCGCTGACCAGCATCAGGGCGCCCGTGGGTGGCTCCTCCTCGTCGTCGTCTTCGGGCTCCTCGGGCTCGAAGATGTTGCTCGGCGCCGACGGCGGCACCAGCTGCACGCCGGGCTGCTCCGGTTGGTCCTCCTCCTCGCCGCCGGCCGGCCGGCGCAGGCCTCGCGGCAGGTTCTGTATACGGCGCCGGATCATCTCGCGGATCCGCTCCGCCTCCTCGTCACCCTGCTCGTCGAACGGGCCTTCGACCTCGGACTCGACTCGCGGGCTGCCGCCGCGGAAGGTGATGTTGGCCTCGGTGCCGACCCAGATCGGCAAGAGGTCCTCCTCGGTCACGTCGGCCGTGCGGATGATGTGGGGCGTCAGGGTCAGGACCAGATCGGTGCGCCGGTTCTCACTCCGCTTCTTGCCGAACAGCCGGCCCAGGACCGGGATCTCGGACAGCCCCGGCACGCCGAGCTCGTTCGAGGTCTCGTCGGTGCGCAGCAGGCCGGCGAGAAAGTTGGTCTCGCCGTCCTTGAGCCGGATGGTCGACTCGATGGTGCGGGTGGCGATGATCGGCTGCGAGGCGCCCTGCGAGCCGGCCACGGTGCCGGCCAGGTTGCTGACCTCGACCTTGATCTTCAGCGTCACCTCCTTGTTGTGGTGGAGGCGGGGCTCGATGTCGAGCCGGATACCCACGTCCTGGTACTGGAACGAGGTCACCGGCACGATGTTGCCGCCCACGGTCTGCGCGGTGTTGAAGGTGGTCACCGGGATCGGCACGCGGTCGCCGATGTGGAACGCGGCCTTCTCGCCATCGCTGATGCGCACCTGCGGGCTGGCCAGCAGCTGGGCGTCGGAGCTGTTCTTGACGAACTGGTAGATGAAGTTGGGCAGGGCCAGAAGCCAGTTCTGCTGGTTGACGAACTCCAGGTCGGAGACCCGCACCGGGTTGGGATCGAGGGTCTGGCTGACGCTGTACTGGCTCAGCTCGATCCCCAGCTCCTGCAGCTTGTTGGTCTCGATCTGCAGCAGCTCGACGTCGATGACGACTTCGCCGCGGGCCTTGTCGTTGGTCATCAGGATGCGCTCGGCCACCTTCACCTTGTCGGCCGTGTCGCGCAGCACGATGGCGTTGAGCTGCTCGTTGGAGGCGATGTTCTTGGCCCCGACCAGGCTCCGCAGCATCGTCATGCTCTCCTTCGGGTCGGCGTTGGAGAGAAAGAAGGTCTGGATCACCAGATCCTCGTAGATGCGTCGGTTCTGGGGGTTGTCTTCGGCGACGATGATCGAGTGCTCGTCGAGCACCTTGTAGAAGTGGTTGGCGGTGCGCATCAGCATCTCGAGGGCGTCGCGCGACATCACCTCGTTCAGCTCGATGGTGAGCTGCTGGTCGCGCAGCTTGGCGTCGAACAAGATGTTGATGCCGAACGCCTTGGCGATGGCATCGTAGATGTCCTTCACCGCGACCGGCTTGGGGAAGTTGAGCGAGATAGGGTCTTTCTCGCGCGGGCTGAGCATCGGCGGCTGCGGCCGGTTCGCCTGGGTGCTGCGCTTGAGCTCGTCCAGCGTCTGCAGGCCGGTGCCCTGGCGGGCCGAGGACAGCTCGATTCGCACCTTGTCCAGCTCCACCTGGGCGTACTGGTTGGTGGGGTCGAGCTGTACCGCCTGCTGGTACTCGAACACCGCCCGCTCCAGCGCCCCGGCCTGGTGGAACTCCTTGGCCTTCTCGAAGTGCCACTGCGAGGCCTTGAACTTGGCCCGCAGCAGCCCCGAACGGTAGGTCAGGTTACCCGGGTCGCGATCGAGCAGCGCCAGGTACTGCAGCACCGCCTGGTCCCAATCGCCCTGCTCCTCGGCGAGCTGCGCCTTGCGATAGTTGCGGAAGCCCGTGCAGCCGCCGACGCCGACGGCCAGCGCCAGCAGCATCACCGCCAGGCGGCCGACCGACCGCCATCCGTGGAGTGTTGATCTCTTGCCGATCATCTCAGGCTCCCGCCACGATCATCTTACCCGCCCACGGCCAGCCGTTTGGCCGGCGCTTTGGGGAAGTTCACGAATCCGATGTCCGCCGACTCGTATCCGATACTGCGCACCACGAACTCCTTTTGCAGCACGTCACCGGCAAACGCGTTGAGGATCTCCTTGCCGTCGGAGAAGACCGCGATCTCGCGGCCGAGCACACCGAAGCTGCCCAGGTCGACAAACTCGATCGCCGGCGGCTGGGGCCGTGGTGGCGGCGCCGCTGCCGGGCGCTGCCGCTGCCGGGCCGCCGCGGCGGCCCGCTCCGCCGCGGAGGGATCGGGCTTTGGCGGCGGGGGCGGCTTCGGAGGCCGCACCAGGAAGCGGAAGGGGTCGCGGCCCGGTCGGTAGGTGGCCGGCTTGTGATCCAGGGCACCGAGCCGTAGCTCGACGATCTCCACCGGGCCTTCCACCGGGTCACCCGGCGCCGCGGCGACCGGCCGCCGCGGCGTCGCGCCGCCGCCGCCGCCGAGCGCCGGAACGAGCTGGCGGCCGAGCAGCCCGACAAACGCGGCGATCAACACGCCGAGCACGAGCAGCTGCCGGGTGTGGCTCCTCACGAGGTGGCCTCCACGGCGGCCGGCGGAGTCTCCACCGGGCGGTCCAGGAAAAGGGTCGACACCTGCAGGGAGATGCGCAGCGCGCTGGAATCGCCCGAGCGCCCACTCAGACTCACCTCCTCGAGGGTCAAGAACAGATCCGACAGCTCGAGAAAGTTGATGAAACGGCGCAGGCCGGCATAGTCGCCGTCGACACTGAAGACGATCGAGCGCCGCGTCAGGCCCACCCCCTGGAGCTTCTGCTCGGGATAGCGGATGCTCGACGGCTCGACTCCGGCGCGGCGCGCCAGGTCCTTGACCTCGGCGATCACCTGGGTCAGGCGCTCGGCCTCGGTGGCCAGGCGCTGGCGGCGGAACTCCTCGATGCGCCGCTGATTGTCCCGCAACCGCTCGACCAGTCTCTCGGTCCGCTGTCTCTCCTCGGTGAGCCGCGCGACCTCGGTCTCGCGCTCCCGGATCCGCCGCCAACCGGAGCGCGCCTCCTGGGAGATCACCAGGCTATAGAACGAAAGGGCGCCCAGGGAGATCAGGAAGATCAGCAACGGGGGCAGCCAGCCGCGTAGGTGGCGGCGCCAGATGTTCCGGCTCACTCGCCGCTCTCCTCTTGCTCAGCGGCCTCGGTAGCTTCGGCCGCGGCGCCCTCCGCGGCTTCCGGCGGGGTCGCGGCGCGAGCCGGCAGATAGATGACCGAAAGGGCGAACTCGGTGATCTCGGATCGACCCCGGCGGGTCTCGGAAGACAGGTTCGGGCTGCGAAAGGCCGGGTGCTCGAACAGCCGGCCGATGAAGTCGAGGATCGCCTCCTCGTCGCGCGCCTCCGCCCTGATCTCCAGGCTGACGATCTCCTCGGGCCCGACAGCGGAGCCCGAAAGATGCTCGATGACCGGCCGTAGCCGGGTCAGCCGCACCGGCTCCGGCAGCGCCTCGGCGAGCCGGTCGAAGAGCCGGCTCCAGGGGAAGACCCGCTCGGCGATGCGCAGGTTGAGGAACTCGACCTGGCGGTTCTGCCAGTCGAGATCGACTGCGGCCAGTTCGCCCTCCAGCTGCGCCAGGCGCTGACCTTCGCGGCCTTCCTGCTCGGTGAGCGCGGCGAGGCGATCGCGCCGCGCCTGCCGGCCGGCGAACTGCCGGGTGTAGAAGAACAGGTTGGCGACGATCAGCAGCACGCTCAGGCACCAGAGCACGAGCACCAGCCGCCGCACGGGACGGCTGTTGACGAACGGCTGACTGGCCAGGTTGAGGCTCATGCGCGTTCTCAGACCTTATGGCAGGCGGCGCCCAGCAGCGGCGCGATGTCGGGCAGGCGGGGCTGCGGCACGTCACCCCGGATCGGCAGATGCGCCGGCCGCAGGCCCGACGCCTCGACCTCGAACGCCCTCGTCACCCACTCCACCCAGCGCTCCTCGCTGGCCGGCGGCGCGGCGATCAGAAAGCCGTCCGGCAGCGGCTCGGCGGTCTCCCGGACGAGGAAATCGCGGGTCAGCCGCAGATCGCGGGTGATCAGGGTGGCGTCACCGTTGCCGGCCTCGAGGTCGCCGATGGCGCGAAAGCGGTGAAAGGTCATCTCGCCGCCACGGGTGAAGACCAGCGAGTAGCCCGCCTTGCCGGCGAGCACCAGGCCCAGCCGCTTGGCGGTGGCCGCCACCTGCTTGAGCGCCTGGCAGAGCGCCAGCGACGCGTTGACCACCAGCCCGATGCGCACGCCGCGGGCCGCGAACGCCTCCTCGAGCTGGCGCACGAGCTGCTCCATGGCGTAGCCGAGCAGCATTCTGCGGCCTTCGCCGCCGCCCGGCAGCGGCGCCGCAGCGATGCCGCGCAGCCGCAGCTCCTCGACGCGAAATGGCACCTGCTTCATGAGCTTCCAACGCAGCACCTCTTGGGCGGCGGCGGCCCGGCGCGGCGCCTGCTCGAGCTCGGTGAAGGAGAGCCGCAGCCAGGCTTCGGGCAGCACCAGCGAGGCATCGCTGACCGGCGCAGTGATCGATTCGAGAAGCGTTTCGATCCGCCCGCGCAGGATCTCCGGGTCGCGTACCGGACCACCCAGGGGGCCGGGTAGGAAGCTGTCGGAGTCGAGCTCGACCTGATGAAACTCCTGGAAGTCGAAACGGCCGTCGCTCGGCGCAAAGCGGCCATAGAGCAGACGCTCGCCATCCACCGAGAAGGCGTGCGGCGGCACCGGCAGCGGGTCGAGCCCCAGCAGCCGTTTACTCGACGAAAGTAACCTTGTTGATCTCACGTAGTGTGGTGACTCCATGAAACGCCCGCTCCAACGCCGACTCGCGCAGGAAGATCATGCCCTCTTCGCTGGCGGCGCGCTTGATCTCGGAGGCGGGTTTGCGCTCCAGGATCAGCTCGCGGATGCGGTCCGACAGGTCCAGTAGCTCGGAGATCGCCATGCGGCCGAGAAACCCGGTGCCGTTGCATTCGATGCAGCCGGCGCCCTCGTAGAAGACGTGATCGCCATGGGTCGCCGGATCCAGGCCGCTCTCCTCGAGCAGCTGCGGGCTGGCCGGCGCCCCCTCCCGGCAGTGGATGCAGACCTTGCGCACCAGCCGCTGGGCAAGGACACAGTTGAGCGCCGAGACGAAGTTGTACAGATCGACCTTCATGTTGAGGAAGCGACCCAGCACGTCGACGACGTTGTTGGCGTGCACCGTGGTGAAGACAAGATGGCCGGTCAGCGCCGACTGCACGGCGATCTGGGCGGTCTCCTCGTCACGAATCTCACCGACCATGATTTTGTCCGGGTCGTGGCGCAGGATCGAACGCAGGCCGCGGGCGAAGGTCAGGCCCTTCTTCTCGTTGACCGGGATCTGGGTGATGCCTTTGAGCTGATACTCGACCGGGTCCTCGATGGTGACGATCTTGTCCTCGGTGGAGCGGATCTCCGACAGGCAGGCGTACAGCGTGGTCGTCTTGCCGGAGCCGGTCGGCCCGGTGACCAGCACCATGCCGTACGGCTCGCGGATGAACTTGCGGACCTTCTGCACCGTGTCGGGGTCGAAGCCGAGGATATCGAGTCGCAGGTTCTTGAACTCCTTGTTCATCGACTCCTTGTCGAGGATACGGATAACGCAGTCCTCGCCGTGCACCGAAGGCATCACCGAGACGCGGAAGTCGATGTTGCGACCCTCGAAGCGCAGTTTGAAGCGACCGTCCTGGGGAACGCGCTTCTCGGCGATGTCGAGCTCCGACATCACCTTGATACGGCTGATGATCGTCTGGTGATGGCGCTTGTCGATCGGCTCCATCGCCTGGTAGAGCACGCCGTCGATGCGGTATTTGATGACCACCTCGCGCTCGCGGGTCTCGATGTGGATGTCGCTGGCGCGGCGCTGGATGGCGTTGAAGATCGTCGAATCGACCAGTTTGATGATCGGGCTCATGTCGGAGGTGATCTTGTCGATCGACAGCACCTCCTCGCCGTCGGCGTCCTCCTGGATGAGCTGGATGCGGAAGTCCTCGGTGGCCTCGTCGAGGACCCGCTGGGCGCTCTCCGATTTGCGCAGGATCTCGTCGATAGCGTATTGGGGGGCGACCCTGGCCTCGACGACGACGCTGAGCAGCAACTCGATCTCGTCCAGCCTGGTGACGTCGGTCGGGTCGGCCATGACGACCCTCAGCCGGTTGCCGATCTGCTCCTCCGGCACGAAGTCGTAGCGCATCATCAGGTCGAATGGGATCGAGCGCAGCAGCTCGTTGTTGATCTTCAGGCGACCCGCCTCGACGTAGTCGAGCCCGTAGCGCTCGGCACTGCCGCGCGCCCGGTCGCGCTCCTCGGACTCGCGCGCCGAGCGCTGCTCGATCGTCTCGGCAACCGGATTGCTGATCTTCACCTCCATCGGTACTTCCATCGTCCGTCTCCGATTTCTACGGCTGCCAGCCGCGTCTCGTCCATAGGACTGCCCCGGTCTCGGCCACCCTAGTACTGAACCTGTCCCATGAGGCCGAACAGCGGCAGATAGATCGACATCAGCAGGATCGCCACAATGGCTCCCATCAATACCAGCATCAACGGCTCGATCATGCTCAGCAGACGCTGCATGCGGGTCTCCACCTCTTCGTCGAAGAAACCGGAGACGCTGTTGAGCATGGAGTCGAGCGAGCCCGTCGTCTCGCCCACCTTGACCAGATCCACCGCCAGGTCGGGCACGACCCCGGTCTCGTCGAGGGCCGCATTGAGAGCCGCGCCTTCCCGCACCCGGTCTCTCAGGCTGCCCAGCCGATTGCGCACGTGTGTGTTGCCCACCGAAGCGACCGAAACGTCGAGCGCGGACACCACCGGCAGACCGCCGGACAGGAGCGTTGCCAGCGAACGGCAGAACTCCGACAGGGCGGTGCGATGAAAGATCGTGCCGATGATCGGCAGGCCGATCTTCCAGCGGTCGATGGTCGCCGCCCCTGACGGCGTGCGCTGCCACTGCAGGGTCGCGAGCGCCGCCAAGATGGCCGCCACCAGGAGCACCAGGAAGTTGTCGCTGACGAAGCTCGATACTCCCATCGTCATGCGGGTCAGCAGGGGCAGCTCGGCATCGAGGCCGCTGAAGAAGGCGGTGAACTTGGGCACCACATAGATCGTCATGATCGCGATCAGGCCGATCGACAGCCCGACCAGGACCAGCGGGTAGACCAACGCCGAGACGATCTTCTTGCGCGCGTCGATCATCAGCCGCTGATAGCGGATGAAGCGGCGGATGACCGTTTCCAGGTCGCCGCTGCGCTCGCCCGCCTTGAGCGTCGGCGCATAGAGCGGCGGAAACAGGTCACCGAAGCCGGCCACGGCGTCCGACAGGCTCTCGCCGCCGCGCACCCGCTGGCGCACCTCACCCAGCGTCTGGCGGAACAGCGGATCCCGCTGGCGATCCTCGATCAGCTCCAGGGCCTGCAGAACCGGCAGGCCGGAGCGCAGCAGGGCCGCCATCTCCTGGTTGTAGATCAGCAGGGCCTGCATGGGGATTCGCCTGCCGCCCAGGCTCGGCAGTCGCAGCTTGGCAAGCAGGCCACGCCGGCGGATATCGAAGACATGGAATCCCTGGCTCTTCAGCTCGGCGCGCAGGTCATCCTCGCCTTGCGCCTCGCGCACCTCCACCGCGATCCGGCCGTCAGGCGTTCCCAACCTACAGACGAACTGCATGCTCGACTCGCAAAAGCGGCAACCGGCCGCTCACGGCGACCGGACTCCGGCAAGTGTACAGGTCAGCACCAGCAGCAACGCCCGGCGGCTGGACTCGTTCTTGGCCAGACCCAGAATCATCGGCCGGCCGAGGCTCAGGTTGACCTGGGTGTGTAGAAGACGCTGACGCGCCTCGGGGTCGGCACCCCGGGTGACTTCGAAATCGTGCAATTTGAGGCGCTCACCCGAAATCAGGGTGCCCAACTGGAACGCGATGCGGTACTCCTCGCCCA
>CALZJC010000028.1 GCA_945787525.1 Thermoanaerobaculia bacterium
GCCAAGAAGACCGCCGCCAAGAAAGCGCCGGCCAAGAAGACCACCGCCAAGAAAGCGCCAGCCAAGAAGACCGCCGCCAAGAAGACCGCCGCCAAGAAGACCGCCGCCAAGAAAGCCGCCGCCAAGAAGGCAGCCGGCGACGATGGCGGTGCCGACAAGGGCTGAGCCGGCCGGCCGCCGGTTGCGGTCCCCAACGGCACCCGGCGCCGCGGCGCAGCGCTGAGAAGGAGCCCCGATGTACGGCACTCGGACCCTGGCAGAGACCGACCCGGAGATCCGACAGGCCATCGACGCCGAGATCCGGCGCCAGAACGACGGTCTCGAGCTGATCGCCTCGGAGAACTTCGTCAGCGCCGCGGTGCGCGAGGCGGCCGCGTCGGTGATGACCAACAAGTACGCCGAGGGTTACCCCGGCCGGCGCTACTACGGCGGCTGCGAGTTCGTCGACGGCGCCGAGCGGCTGGCGCGTCAACGGGCCAAGGAGCTGTTCGGCGCCGAGCACGCCAACGTGCAGCCGCACAGCGGCAGCCAGGCCAACATGGCGGTCTACTTTGCCGTGCTCGAGCCCGGCGACACGCTGATGGGCATGGACCTGTCGTGTGGTGGGCATCTCACGCACGGCCACCCGCTCTCCTATTCGGGCCGTGACTTCAACGTCGTCGCCTACGGCGTCGACCGCGAGAGCGAGACCATCGACTTCGACGAGGTGGCGCGGCTGGCGCGCCAGCACCAGCCGAAGCTGATCGTCTGTGGCGCCAGCGCCTACAGCCGGGTGATCGATTTCGCCCGCTTCCGCGAGATCGCCGACGAAGTCGGCGCATTGCTACTGGCGGACATCGCACACATCGCCGGACTGGTGGCCGCCGGGCTCCACCCCTCACCGGTGCCGCACTGCCATTTCGTCACCACCACCACCCACAAGACGCTGCGCGGCCCGCGTGGTGGCATCATCCTGTGCACCAAGAAGTGGCGCAAGAGGATCGACCGGGCGTTGTTCCCGGGCATCCAGGGTGGTCCGTTGATGCACATCATCGCCGCCAAGGCGGTGGCCTTCAAGGAGGCGCTGGAGCCGGAGTTCGCGGCCTACCAGCGCTCGGTGGTCGCCAACGCCGCCCGGCTGGCCGACAGCCTCATCGGCCGCGGCTGCCGGATCGTTGCCGGCGGCACCGACAACCATGTCTTCCTGCTCGACGTAGCCGCCGCCGGCACCACCGGCCAGGTGATGGAGGGGGCGCTCGAGGCGGCCGGCATCACGGTCAACAAGAACACCATCCCGTACGACGAGAACCCGCCTCTGGTGGCTTCCGGCATTCGCCTCGGCAGCCCGGCCGTCACCACCCGCGGCATGGGCGAGGCGGAGATGGAGCGCATCGCCGGCTTCATCGCCGAGGTTCTGGACTCACCGGAAGACGCCGAACTGCATGCCGGCGTGCGACAGCGCGTGATGCAGATCTGCCGCGAGTTCCCGCTCTACGACGTCTAGCCTGCTCGCCCGGCGAGCGGCACGCTAACAGGTGGCGATCTCGGCGGCCGGCGGCGGCACGCCGAAGCGCCGGTTGAGCGCTCGACGCGCCTCGCCGACCAGGTAGAACGAGCCGCAGATCACCAGCAACGGCGCGCTGCCCTCGAGCGCCCGATCGAGGGCCGGCTCGAGCCGCGGCTCGACGACGACATCCTGGCCCCGCACCAGCGACAAGAGCTCCTGCGGCTCGCGTCCCCGGGGACCCGTCGGCCGCGCCAACACGACGCGTCTGGCCGGCCCGGCCAGGGCCGGCAGGATGCGCTCGGCGCGCTTGTCGGCCAGCGTGCCGAACAGCAGATCGTAGGGCCGGCCCAGCCGATCCAGATGGACTGCGAGCTGCGCGGCGGCGTCGGGGTTGTGGGCGACGTCGAGCAGGATCCGCCGGCCGGGCCTGCCGGGCAGATCGACCGACTCCAACCGGCCCGGCAAGCGGCAACGGGCGGCACCGGCAGCGATGGCGCCGGCATCGATCGCCGCCCAGTCCAGCCGCCGCAGCCGCTCCGCGGCCAGCACCGCCAGGACGAGGTTGAGCTCCTGATGAGCGCCGGCCAGGCGCGGCTGTAGCCGGTGGACGCCCAGACCAGTGGTCACCTCGAGACCGTCCTCCGGCCGGCCCCGCCGACGCCAGTGCGCCGCCACGGAGGCCACCGCGAGCCTGGCGCCGACCGCGGACGCCGCCCGGCGCACCGCCGCCAGGGCTTCCGGGCGGCTGCAGCCGGCGATCGCCGGCCGGCCGGCCCGCAGGATGCCCGCCTTCTCGCCGGCGATCTCCGCCAGGCTGTCGCCCAGATAGCGCTCGTGGTCGAGGCCGATCTCGGTGATGACGGACAGCACCGGCTGGGCGATGTTGGTGGCGTCCAACCGGCCGCCCATGCCGACCTCGACCACCGCCAGGTCGACCCCGGTGGCGGCGAAGCCCCGGAAGGCGGCGGCGGTGACGAGCTCGAAATAGGTCGGCAGCCCGCCGAGCGCCGTCGCGGCCGCCGTCCCGACGTCGAGCAGCCAGCCGCCGAGCTGCTCGCCGGATACCGCCCGACCGTCGAGCCGCACTCTCTCCGTCAACTCCTCGAGATGAGGCGAGGTGAACAGCCCGGTACGGTAGCCGGCGGCGACCGCCATCGCCGCCAGCCACGTCGCGGTCGAGCCCTTGCCGTTGGTGCCGGCGACCAGCACCGTCGCGAAGCGGTTCTGCGGGTCGCCGAGCTCCGCCAGCAGCCGGCGCGGCGCGTCGAGGCCCAACCGCATCGCGGTCGGCTCGATGCGATCGAGGAGCCGCGCCGCCGGCTCCGGCAGGGTCACGTCTGCAGGTGGCGCAGGCAGCGGGAGATCGCTCCCTTGAGCTCGTCGCGCTTCACCACCAGATCCAGAAAGCCGTGCTCGAGGAGGAACTCACTGCGCTGGAATCCCTCCGGCAGCTCCTGACGGATCGTCTGCTGGATGACGCGCGGTCCGGCAAAGCCGATCAGGGCCCCCGGCTCGGCGATATTGAGATCGCCGAGCATGGCGAACGACGCGGTGACGCCACCCGTCGTAGGATCGGTCAGCACCGAGAGATAGGGCACACGGTCCTCCCTCAGACCGGCCAGGGCGGTAGCGATCTTGCCCATCTGCATCAGCGACAGGGCGCCCTCCTGCATGCGCGCGCCGCCCGAAGCGGAAACCACGACCAGAGGACGCCGCTGCCGGCGGGCTCGCTCGGCGCCGCGCGTGATCGCCTCGCCGACCACCGAGCCCATCGAGCCGCCCATGAACCCGTACTCGAGCACCGCCACGATCGCCGCGATGCCGTCGATGTGTCCCTCGACGACCTGAATGGCGTCCGCCATTCCCGCCTTTTTCTGATAGTCGCGCAACCGCTGGCTGTAGGGCTTCGCGTCCTTGAAGGCGAGCGGGTCGGCCGGTCGGATCTCGGCGAACAGCCGGGTCGGCTCCGCTTCGTCGACGAGCAGACGGATGCGCTCGTGCGAGTCGATCCGAAAGTGGAATCCGCACTTGGGGCAGATGCGCAGATTGCGCTCGAGCTCCTTGGCGTAGATGACCTCGCGGCAACCCTCGCACTTCACCCAGAGACCTTCGGGGACGCTGCTGCGGGCCCGCTCGTCGGGCAGACCCTTCTTCGCTTTCCTGAACCAGGCCATTATGAAACGCCGCGCCGCGGCGGCAGAGTGTGCTGCCGAAGGAGAACATCATACAGCCGTTACGGTCGGGCCCGCCCATTCCACGGCGGGCGAGCGGTCTCGAGCCCCGCTCGTGGCGAGCCGGCTGCAGGAGCAGGCTAAAATACCCGCTGACGGCCCCGGCGGGCCGGACGGAGACGGGGATTGGCGGGCCACAGCAAATGGGCGCAGATCAAGCGCAAGAAGGCGGTCACCGACGCCCGGCGCGGCCAGCTGTGGAGCAAGCTCCTCAAGGAGGTCTCGGTAGCCGCCCGCATCGGTGGCGAAGATCCCGCCGGTAACGCCCGGCTGCGCACCGCCATCCAGGACGCCCGCGCCGCCAACGTACCCAACGACAATATCGACCGAGCCGTCAAGAAAGGCAGCGGGCAGCTCGACGGCGCGACCTACGACGAGGTCGCCTACGAGGGTTACGGCGCCGGCGGTGTAGCGGTGCTCATCGAGACGCTCACCGAGAACCGCAACCGAACGGTCTCGGACGTGCGGCACCTGTTCTCGAAGCACGGCGGCAACCTCGGCGAGAACGGCTGCGTCAATTGGATGTTCGACAAGCGCGGCTATTTCGCGATCGACCGCTCGAGCATGGCCGAGGAGGCTTTCATGGAGCTGGCGCTCGAGGTCGGCGCCGAGGACATCGCCATCGAGGACGAGATCTTCGAGATCTACAGCAAGCCCGAGGAGTACGCCGCGATGCGCGAGGCGCTCGACGAGCGCGGTGTCGCGCTGGAGGCGAGCCAGTTGGCGATGCTGCCGCAGAGCACGATCCGGCTCGACGGCGACGACGCGGCCAAGGTGCTGCGTCTCATCGAAGCCCTCGAGGACCACGACGACATCCAGCACGTCTGGTCGAACTTCGATGTCGATGAAGAGGTTCTCGCCGTCCAGTCGGACTAGGCGCGATGCGCATCCTCGGGCTCGATCCCGGCAGCCGCCATACCGGCTACGGCCTGATTCGGCGCCGGCGAGACCGCCTCGAGCTCCTCGCCCAGGGTCGCCTGTCGCCGCCCCGCGACCTCGACCTGCCGGCGCGGCTGGGCTGGCTGGGCGTCGAGCTGGTTGGACTGCTCGACCGGTGGCAGCCCGAAGTCGCCGTCCTGGAGACCCCTTTTCTAGGTCTCAATCCGCGCTCCCTGGTGGTGTTGGCGCAGGCTCGCGGCGCACTGCTCGGCGCCCTGGCGGCCGGCCGGGTGGCGGTGCGAGAGTACAGCCCGGCCGAGATCAAGAGCGCGGTAACCGGCAGCGGCCGGGCGGACAAGACCCAGGTCGCACGGATGGTCGCACTGCAGCTCCCGGGAGTTCCGGCCAGCGCTTCGGGCGATGCCACCGACGCGCTGGCGGTCGCCCTGTGCTACTCCCACCGCCGCCGCATCGACCGGCTGACCGGCAGCGGCTCTTGAGCACCGTACCGCGGCAGGCGACCGCCCACCGGAACGCGTGTTGTCTCGCGCCGAGCCGCGTGCTAGCATCCCGCGCTTGCCCCCTGTGCCTAATCGGGCAGCAGTTTCTTTGGTAGCATGTCTGAGCTTCGCAGAGCCGAGCAGGCTCCGGCCAGCGGAACGGTGCAACAGTGCACCTTGCCGAGGCCGAGAGAAAGACTCGGGAACTCATGACTCGGGAGCGGGTCTAATCTGACAGAGGAGGACTAGCGTGAATTTCGGTGGAACCATCATGGAGATTTTCAGGGAGGGAGGCCCGGTCATGTGGCCCCTTCTAGCCTTCTCGATCCTGGGCGTCGTGTTCATCATCGAGCGCCTGCTCGCCCTGCGCCAGGCCAAGATCAACGTCAACGAATTCCTCGCCAAGATCCGCAAGTCGCTGATCGTCAACCGTTCGGTGAAGGACGCGATCAAGGTCTGCGAGGACTACAAGGGCCCGGTGCCGTCGATCCTCAAGGCCGGCCTGCTCAAGTACGGCCAGCCCAAAGAAGACGTCGAGAAGACGATCGAGAACGCCGCGCTGTTCGAGATGGGCCGCATGGAGCGCAATCTCGTCTGGCTGGCCACGATCGCCAACGTGTCTCCCCTGCTCGGCTTCTTCGGCACCGTCGCCGGCATGATCAAGTCGTTCGACGCCCTGGCCGAGGCCGGCCTTTCCAACCCGGGCCTGGTGGCCGCCGGTATCTCCGAGGCGCTGATCACCACCGCGGCGGGCCTGGCGGTGGCCATCCCGACGCAGCTCGCCTACAACTTCTTCATGAACAAGATCAACAAGTTCGTGCGAGACATCGAGACCTCGACGAATATGCTGCTCGAGACCTTCGGTGAGATGCAGCGCAGCGGCATCGCGCCCGATGCGTCCGGCCCCAGCGCCGGCGGGGCGTCGGTGACGCCGGGCGGCTAGAACGGAGAGATCATGCGTCTCAGCGTCCGCTCGACCCAGAACCAGGGGATTCCGACCGCTTCTATGGCGGACATCGCCTTTCTGCTGATCATCTTCTTCATGGTGACGATCAACTTCGAGGTGGACAAGACGACGGTGCTGTTGCCCAAGACGGCACTGCGTCTCGAGATCCCCAAGAAATCAGCCTATATCTCGATCACCGAGGCGGGCCAGATCCGGGTGTCGAGCGGCGAGGAGATCAGCGTCCCGGTGCCCGGTCCCGAGGACGTGCTGTCGTTCGCCACCGGTGTCGTCGCCTCGGACCCCAGCAAGGCGTTCGTGCTGAAGGCGGACTCCACGGTTCCCTACAGCTATGTCGACAAGGTGATCGACGCCCTCAAGCAAGCCAAGGCGGAGGTGATCTACCTGCTCTCGGAGCAGGAGACCATCGACACGGCCGGCGCAGGAGGCTAAGTCCATGAAGTTCAAGCGCGACAGTGTCAGCGACGAGATTCCGACCGCCTCGATGGCGGACATCGCTTTTCTGCTGATCATCTACTTCATGGTGACGACCACCTTCGCCGCGACCCGCGGCCTCGACTTCTCGTTGCCGCAGGAGGAGCAGGACACACCTCTGGTGGACAAGGAGGAGTCGGTGCTCATCGAGATCCAACCGGGCGGCGCCCTGCTGGTCGATGGCAAGGCGATGGAGCTCGACCAGGTGCTGGACTATCTCAAGCCCAAGCTCGAGCGCAACCCGATGAAGCCGGTGATCATCCGGCCCGACCAGATGGCCGAGTACGGCGGCATGGTGGACGTCTTCGACGAGTTGCGCCAGGCGCCTGACAAGATCGGCATGCCGGTCAAGAATGTCTCGATCCCCACCCAACGGGAGATCGAGATGTTCTGGTACTGACGAAGCGGAGGTAGACGATGGCTGAGCCCAAGAAACCCACCCAGCCGCAAGAGACGGACCTCGGTGGCGGCGAGTTCGCGGCGTTCGCGCTCGAGGAGCGGGAGGACGCAAAGCACGTGCGCTTCGCCATGATCGGCGCGGTGATCTTCCACGTCATCCTGTTCATCATCAACTTCCCGCAGTTCATCGCCGAAGCGTCCGAGCAGAAGAAGCAGAAGGTCTACGTCGTCCAGCAGGTGCGCTTCAAGCCGCCGCCGCCCAAGCAGCAGCAGGAGATCCCCAAGCCTCGATCGAAGAAGGTCCCGATCCCCGACCCGACGCCCGACGAGCCGGAGCCGATCCGCCTCGAGGAGGACATCGAGCCGGAGATCGACCTGCCCGATACCGACCTCATCTTCGGCGTGCCCGACGCACCGCCGCCGCCCGAGCCCACCGGGCCGATCCGCGTGGGCGGAGACGTCAAGCCGCCGAAGAAGCTCCAGGCGCCCAATCCGCAGTACACCGAGATCGCCCGCAAGGCGCGCATCCAGGGGGTGGTGATCGTCGAGGCGATCATCGACAAGAGCGGCAGCGTGACCAACGTCAAAGTGCTCAAGGGCCTACCCATGGGCCTGGATCAGGCGGCTGCCGACGCGGTGAAGCGCTGGAAGTTCGAACCGGCGACGCTCAACGGCAAGCCGGTGGCGGTGATCTACAACCTGACGGTCAACTTCCGTCTGCAGTAGAGATGGGTGGCGCGACGGCAACCGTCCTGGGGGCAGGACGCCAGGCCACGATCGCCGCTCGAGATCGCCGCACGAGTCCGCGAGCTGGTGGCACTGCGCTTGCAGAAGCCTCCGTTGGAAGAAGCTGAAGACCCTCGCAAGGGCCACTGCAGCTCGAAGGGAGAACCAACCATGTACAAGAAAGCAATAGCCACGGGTACCCTGGCCGTCCTGGCGCTGGCGGCCGCGGCGTCGGCCGGATGGGAGGAGGGCGTTGCCGCCTTCAAGGCCAAGGAATACCAGAGAGCGGCAGCCGAGTTCCAGGAGGTCGTCGACCAGCAGCCGGACCTGTATCAGGGCCACTACATGCTGGGCCAGGTCCTGGTCAAGCTGAACCGCATGCAGGACGCCCTGCCACACCTGCGCAAGGCCTACGACCTGAACCCCAACGAGGTCGGCGTGCAGATGGTGCTCGGTAAGGCCTACATGGACAGCCGCAGGTACGCCGACGCGGTCAGCGTGCTGGGCAAGATGGAGCCCGCCAAGCTGGGCAAGCACCAGGTGCCGCTGCATCAGATGCTGGCCAAGGCCTACGAGAAGACCGGCGACGAGCGGCGGATGCGCGGCCAGCTCAAGTCGGCGGCGGACGCCGACCCGAACAATGCCGACCTGCGCTACACGTACGGCGCGGCGGCGTTCAACGCCGGTGACCTCGACGGCGCCCTCGCCGCACTGGGGAAGGCGGTTCAGCTGGCACCGAACGACGCCGCCAAGCAGAAGACCTATGCCCAGGCCCTGCTGCGGAAGGGCCGCACCAGCAGCGGCTCCGCCAAGGCCGACGCCTACACCAAGGCCTCGGCCGCGATGACCAAGGTGGTGTCGGTGGACGGCAGCTACGACAACCTGATCATGCTGGCCGGAGCCCAGCTCGGCGCCAAGCAGTACGACTCCGCCCTCTCGAGCCTCGAGCGGGCCGCCAGCAAGAACAGCAGCGATTGGCTGCCGCCGTACTACATGGGCCAGGCCTACACCCAGAAGGGGCAGTTCCGCTCGGCCGAGGACAAGCTCAACCAGGCGCTCACCAAGGCGAGAAAGAACGAGGACAAGGTCACCATCTACTCCCAACTGGGCTACGTCTACGAGAAGCAGAAGCGCTATGACAACGCCATCGCCGCCTACCGCTCGGCCGGCGACCAGGGCGGCGTCAAACGCGCCCAGGACAACAAAGAGACCGACGAATTCAACAAGGGCGTCGAGCAGGAGGCAGCGGAGAGAGCGGCCATGAAGGCGGAAGAAGACCGCCTCAAGGAGCAGCTCAAGAGCCTGCCTGGGGCCAAGCCGCCGGCTCCCTGATCGGTCTGCAGACCGCCACGTTCAAGCTCAGAATCGGGCGCCTCGACGGCGCCCGATTTTTTTTCTTGCGTCCGGCCGTCCGGGTTGCTTTTGACCCGAATGCAGCTATACACTCCCGCCTTGGACAATCGGCCGCCGCCTCCTGCGGCGGACCGGCAAACGTTGCAATTGCGACCCCCTGGAAGGAGGGAGTGGCGATGAGTTACAGATTCCACCTGTTGCTGAGTGTGGCGCTGGTGCTGCTGATCGGGCTGGCACCCGCCGTTTCGCTGGCTCAGGACGAAGCCGCCTCGAACGATGACTTCTACCGCTGGACCGTGCGCGGCTATCTCGCCGGGATCACCACCAACGGTGACTTCGCCCGTGACCAGCAGATCCGCGCCAACGGCGACCGCGAACAAACCCATTTCAAGTTCGATGGTGGAGACGGTCTCGGCTTCGCGATCGAGCGTCACTTCAACCAGCGCCTCGGCCTGGAGCTCGGCGTGCTGCTGGCCGATCTCGAAGGCTTCCTGATGTTCGATCTCGAGTCGCCGGTCCCCGGTGGCGGCTTTGGCGAGGGCATCTGGGGGATGAACGAGGGCGACGTCGACTTCATGCCGATCACCCTGGGGCTCAACTACCATCTGACGCCCAATAGCCGCGCCGACTTCTACATCGGACCGTTCGTCGGCCTGGCCCAGCTGGATGCCGTGACCATCAGCGACCTCGGTGAGTCGTTCAGATACGATTTCGACGACGAATTCGTCTTCGGCGTCAACGCCGGCCTGGACTTCCCGTTCCGCAAGGGTGGTCCGTGGGCGCTGGCCGCCGGTGTGCGCTGGATGGACCTCTCTGCCAGTGACCCCGGCAACGGCGTCAACCTGAGCATCGATCCTCTGATCGCCACCGTCGGCCTGGCGTACAGCTTCCCGAAGCCGCCGCCACCGCCGCCGCCGCCGCCACCGCCACCGCCGCCGCCACCGCCACCGCCACCGCCACCGCCGCCGCCGCCACCGCCGCCGCCACCGCCGCCACCACCGCCGCCGCCCCCGCCGGTGGAGCAGCGGGAGGTCGTGCACTTCGACTCCAACAGCGCGCGGGTGTCCAACATCGCCAAAGCGAAGCTGGACGAGGTGGCGTTGAGGCTGAAGCAGGACTCCGAGCTTCGGGCGCACGTGCTCGGATACTCGGACAGTCAGGGCTCACCGGCGGCGAACGACCGCCTGAGCGCCCAGCGGGCTGAGGCCGTCAAGGCCTATCTGGTCGAGCGGCACGAGATCGACCCGAGCCGCATCACCATCGAGGCTCGCGGGTCGGCCGATGCCGTGGCCAGCAACGACACCGCCGACGGCCGGGCCGCCAACCGGCGCGCCGTCATCATCCTGCGCATCCAGTAGCCCGCGCAGTCCATCGACATCCGACCCCGCCCGGCGCCAAGCCGGGCGGGGTTTTTTTCTTGGCTCGGACTCAGAGGACGCCAGCCTCGCGGCGGACCGACAGGATCGCTCCCAGCAGACCGGCCGCCGCGCCGAGCACCAGCAGGAACAGCAGCTGCGCCATCGGCAGGAAATCTCCGACCAGGACCGTGCCCAGCAGGGCGGCGTCGCTCTGCGGGCGGATGAGGCGGTAGGCGGCGTAGAGCCCGGCCAGCGCCGCCAGGCCACCGGTGGCTCCCTGCACCAGGCCCTCGGCGTAGAACGGCCCACGGATATAGAACTCGGTGGCGCCGATCAGCCTCAAGACGGCGATCTCGTCACGATACAGATACGCGGTGAGGCGGATGACGCTGGCGATCGTCAGGGTGGCTGCCGCCAGCAGCAACGCGCCCAGAGTCAGACCGACGCCGCGGAAGACCCCAACCAGCAGCTCCAGCTGGCGCAACCAATCCCGATCGTCATCCACCAGCTCCACCGCCGGGTGCCGGCGGAGCTCCGCCAGCCAGGCAGGCAAGCCGTCGTCCCCGGAGCTCGCCGGGGCGAGGCTCACCTCGAGCGACTCCGGCAGCGGCGCCTCGCTCCACTCCAGGGTCAGATCCGCAAGGCTGGGGAAGATCTCCGCGAAGCGCTGCTGGGCTCGCTCGGCGGAGACCTCACGCACCCCCTCGACCCAGCTTGCCCGCTCGAGCTTTTGCAGCAGGTCGTTGCGCTGGTCCGCCGACGGCGGTGCGCTCAGATAGACGATCACCTTCGCCTGGCTCCGCCACTCCTCGAGCAGCCGTGCGAGGTTCTCGCTCAGCAGCAGGAACAGGCCGCCGACGAACAGGCTGGTGGTGATCGTGAAGACGGCGAGCAGGCTGACCCGCCAGCTTCGCCTCAGGTTTACATAGGCCTCTCGGACAAAGAACAGTAGGATGCGCAGCAGGCTCAAGGCCCGCCTCGGCGCGCCACCCGACGTGGCTCCTCCTGCACCAGCTGTAGGTAGTCCGGTCCGTGCCGACCGACCAGCCGCTGGTCGCCGACCAGCCTTCCACGATCCAGAACCAGCACCCGACCGCCGAATTCGGTAATCAGCGCCGGAGAGTGAGTCGCCGCCAGCACCGTGGTACCCGTCGCGTTGATCTGCCGAAACACGCGAAAGACCTCACGCGACAGCTCGGGGTCCAGGTTGCCGGTCGGCTCGTCGGCGAGCAGGATCTCCGGCTCGTTGATCAGGGCGCGCGCGATCGCCACCCGTTGCTGCTCGCCACGCGACAGCTCCGGAGGAAAGGACCGCATGCGATGGGCCAGCCCTACCTGGCGCAGCGCCTGGTAGGCCAGCCGACGACGATCGCGCAGACCGATACCCAGCACCCGCGGCAGGTACCCGACGTTCTCGAACACGGTCTTGCGGTCGATGAGTCGGCAGTCCTGGAAGACGACACCGATGCGCCGGCGCAGGAAGGGCACCTTGCTCAGCGGCAAGGCGCCGACATTGCGGCCCCGGATCAGGACCTGGCCGCTGTCGGGCAGTGCCTCCCGGTAGATGAGCCGCAACAGGGTCGTCTTGCCGGCGCCACTGGGGCCGGTCAGAAAACCGAACTCGCCGCGGCCCAGCTCGAAAGTGACCCGGTCGAGCGCCACCCGGCACTCCTCGTAGGTCTTGCTGACATTGAGGAACTGAATCAAGGTCGAATGATTCTACCAGCGACGGTACAATCGGCGGCCGTGAGAGCCGCCCTGGTTGCCGCCTGCCTGGTGCTCGCCTGCAGCCGGGCGGTGCCCAATCTGGACTCCCCGGGGAGCACGATCGTCTGTTTCGGCGACTCGCTGACCGCCGGGGTCGGGCGGGGCGAGGGCGCCACCTACCCGGAGCATCTCGCCCGCCGGCTCGGCGCCGAGGTGCTCAACGCCGGCGTTCCCGGCGACACCGCCAGCCAGGCGTTGGGCCGGATCGATGGCGTCCTGGCCAACGATCCCTGGCTGGTGATCGTCGAGCTCGGCGGCAACGACATCCTGCGCCGGGTGCCCCTGGAGACCACCGAGAACGCCCTGAGCGCCATCGTCGAGCGGCTTCTCGATGCCGGCGTCGTGCCGCTGCTGATCGAGGTGCGTGGTCCGTTCGGCGGACGCTACGGCAAGCTGTTCGATCGTCTCGAGAGCCGACACGGCGCGCCGGTGATCCGCGACGTGCTGCCCAAGCTGCTGCTCGACCGGCGCTACAAGAGCGACGCCATCCACCTCAACGCAGCCGGCTACGAGCGCCTGGCGGACGCCGTGGCCCGCCGGATCGAGCCTCTCATGCGACGCCGGCAGGCAGCATGAGAACCACGACCGCAGCCACCGGTCACCGCGTCTGGGCCGATCGGCTCGGCCGGATCGAGGTTCGCTTCGTCGGCCGCGGACCAGGCGACCGGACCGCCGCGGCCGCCGCGGCCGGGGCGCCACAAGCCGTCGCCTGGAGCCGGCAGATCCATTCGGCGCGCGTTCTCTCCGCCAGCGCCGGGCACTGCGGTGAAGGTGACGCGATAACCACCACGCTGGCCGACCTGGCCCTCTCCGTGGTCACCGCGGACTGCGTCCCGGTGGTGCTCGCCGGCGAGGCCGAGATCGCCTCGATCCATGCCGGCTGGCGCGGCATCGCCGCCGGTATCGTCGGCGAGACGCTGGCCCGCCTCGGCACTCCACCGGAGCGGCTCACCGCCTGGCTGGGACCCGCCATCGGCCCCTGCTGCTACGAGGTCGGTGACGACGTGGCCTCACAAGTCGCCGCAGCCAGCGAGGCCACCGCGGTCATTGCCGGCCGCGGCCCCCGGCCCCACGTAGACCTGCACGCGGCGGTCCAAAGCCAGCTGCGACGAGCCGGCGTCCAGCGGGTGCACGACATACCCGACTGCACCCAATGCTCTCCCGACATCCTCTGGAGCTACCGCCGCGAGGGCGCCGGCGCGGGCCGCAACCTGGCGTTCATCTGGATGCGGTCCCGAGGCGCAGCACCGCCGAGGACAGGTGCCTAGCCGGCGCAGCAGCAGTGTCTCTTGGCGTCGGTGTCGGGACCGTCAACGCTCGAAGGGCCGGCCGGCAAGAGGCGTCGAGGGGTGGGTCCTCCAGGGGCCCGGCTCGAGCTGCCGGGTGCCGGGACGGGACCGTCAACGCTCGAAGGGCCGGCCGGCAAGAGGCGTCGAGGGATGGGTCCTCCAGGGGACGGCTCGAGCGGTTCCGGATGCGGGGAGGTGGCTCTCGCCTCCTTCGCCGGCGCTCGGGCCGTTCTTGCCCTGGGACGGAGTGCGGTAGGCGCGCCGGCTACGATGCCCCTGGGCGGACCCACCCCTCGACGCCTCATGCCGGCCTCCGGTGGGGGTCGCTGAGCGCTCCGCCCGCGCCGTTTCCAGCTCAGCGCGGTGGCGACCGTTCGGGTATGCGAGAGGACGCTTGCCGACCCTCGGAGGAGGGGGCGGCAGAGCCATCGGCAACGAGACGCTGGGCCACTACCCTGACAAGACCGTTGAGCTTCGAGGCGCTGCTCGGGTAGCCACCACCGGAGGCCGGCGCCAGAGATGTGGGCGGGTTGCTCCGACGGCCTCTCGACGAGCGCATGGCACACCAAATCGGAGTCCTCCGCCGGCGAGCGCGGGGCCTCCCTCGGCGCGGCAAGGGTGGTACCAAGGGTGGTAGCCGATTCAGCGAGCGAGCCCCGCCAGCCGCTCACTCCACTTCGCAATCGCAGAGCGCGTAGACCCCATTCGGGTCGTTCAAGCTCGACAGCATCTCGGTCTCGCGGCGCACGAACTCAAGCAGCGAGCTCTGGATCGACGGCATGCCACCGCCGCGGATCGTGGTCCCCGCCGGGCCGAACCAGTCGCCGGCGCGGGTGAGGAACTCCCGCGCCATCTTCTCGCCGAAGCTGGGCTCCTTTTCCATGTAGCGCACCGCGTACTCCTCGCCCATATCGGCCATGGCCGCAGCCGAGGCGATGGCCTGTTCCAGCCCGCCCAGGTTGTCGACCAGCCCCATGTCGTGCGCGTCCTGGCCGCTCCAGACGCGACCGCGGCCTATCTTGTCGACCTCCTCGACCGACATGGATCGCGCCTCGGCGACCCGGCTCAGGAACTCCCGGTAGCCCTGCTCGATCATCGTCTGGATCGCCGGCCGCAGCCGCGGCTCGAGCGCGCGGTCGGGGCGGACGGCGCCCGCCAGCCAGGTCGTGCCGACGCCGTCGACTCGCCAGCCCAGGTACTTCTGCAGCGGCTTCTGGTAGGTCGGGATCATGCCGTAGATGCCGATCGAGCCGGTGATGGTGTTGGCGTTGGCCCAGATCTCGTCGGAGGCGGTGGAGATCCAGTAGCCGCCCGAGGCGGCGACGCTGCCCATCGAGACGACGACTTTCTTGCCCTCCTCGCGGGCCACCTGCAGCTCGCGCCGGATCACCTCCGAGGCGAAAGCACTGCCGCCGCCCGAGTCCACCCGCAGGACGATCGCCTTGACGGTCTCGTCCTGGCGGGCGTCGCGGATGAGCGCCGCCGTGGAGTCGCCGCCGATCGTGCCCGGCGGGTGGCTGCCGTCGAGGATCGAGCCCTTGGCCACGACAACCGCCACCGCGTCGCCCTTGGCCGGGTGGCGGCGCGCCCTGTCGCCCATCGCCTCGAGGTAGGCGCTGTGGTGGATCTGGTTGAAGGAGTGGGTGTCCTCGTCCTCGCCGACCAGCTCGATCATGCGGGCGCGCACGCCGTCACGGTCTGCCAGGTGGTCCACCAGCCCGGTCGCCAGGGCCATCTGGGCGGTGTCGCCCTCGTTCTCTTCGATCAGTTCGTCGAAGCGATCGATGGAGCCGGCCAGGGCCTCGGGTGTGGTGCCCCGGGCCGTGGCGACGTCGTCGAGATAAGAACGCCAGAGATCGCCCATCCATTCGAGGTTTGCCTCACGGGCCTCGTCCGACATGTCGTTGCGCAGAAACGGCTCCACTGCCGACTTGTACTCGCCGACCTTGAAGACGTTCCACTCGAGCTCGAGCTTGTCGATGCCTTCCTTGTAGTACGTGCGGAAGCGCCCATAGCCGTCGAGCAGGACCACGCCCAGCTTGTGCAGATAGATCTCGTCGGCGGCCGAGGCCAGGTAGTAGGAATCGCGCAGGTAGAAGTCCGCGGAGGCGATGACCGGCTTGCCGCTGGTCTTGAAATCGTCGATGGCGGCGCGCAGGGCCTGCAGCTTCGACAGGTAGGAGCCGCTCATCTGGTTGAGGCCGAGGTAGAGCGCCTGGATGCGGTCGTCGTCCCCTGGACGGCGCGGTCGGTCGGGTCGCCGGCCAGCTGTTCGACCAGCACGCCGCGCGGCGCGATGACCAGGGCGGCCTGCTCGGGCACGTCGGGCGTGTCGCCCCTCATCAGCATCATCAGGCCGATGAGGATCCCCAGAAAGAAGAGCACCAGGATGACGCGGCTGGCGGCTTCGACGCCCCGCCAGACCGCCCCAGCGGCTCTCAGGAAGATGTTCTTCTTGCGCTGTTCCATGGTCTTGCCTCCAGTCGACAGGGCCGGCACACTTGCACCGGCGCGCCACTTGCGCGGCCTTGCCTCAATCTACGTCTGGCGGTGTCGTGGGTTTCGCCGCGGCGTGGGGTCAGGGTCCGGTCAGGACCCTCTCGAAACGCTCGATGGCCCAGTCCAGCTGGTCGCCGGTGATCACGAGCGGCGGTGCGACCCGGATGACGTGCTCGTGGGTCTCCTTGGCCAGCACTCCCTCCCGCTCGAGCGCCTCGCAGAAACGGCGGGCGCCGCCGGCCGCTGGCTCGAGCTCGATGCCGGCCCACAGGCCGCGGCCGCGGACCTCGCGGATGTGCGGCGAGTCGATCGCCCGAAGCCGCTCGAGCAGGTAGGCGCCGAGGCGGGCGGAGTTGTCGATCATGCCCTCGTCGACCAGCACCTTGAGCGCCGCCCGCGCCACCGCCGCTCCCAGCGGGTTGCCGCCAAAGGTCGATCCGTGGTCGCCGGGTCGGAAGACGTCCATCACCTCGGCGTCGGCGAGCACCGCCGACACCGGGTAGAGACCGGCTCCCAGGGCTTTGCCCAGGATCACCAGGTCGGGGCGGATGCCCTCGTGCTGGTAGGCGAACAGCTTGCCGGTGCGGCCCAGCCCGGACTGGATCTCGTCGACCGCCAGCAGGGCGCCGTGCTCGCCGGTGATCTCGCGCAGCCGGCCCAGATAGCCGTCCGGCGGCACGATGATGCCGCCCTCGCCCTGGATCGGCTCGACCAGCACGGCGGCCACGTTGGGCCCCATTGCGGCCGCCACGGCGTCGGCATCGCCAAAGGGCAGCAGCTTGAAACCGGGTGCGAAGGGCCCGAAACCGCGGCGATACTGCTCTTCCGAGGAGAAGCCGACGATGGTGGTCGTCCGGCCGTGGAAGTTGTTCTCGAAGACCACGATCTCGGCCTCGCCCTCGGTCACCCCCTTGACCGTGTAGGCCCACTTGCGTATCGCCTTGATGGCCGTCTCGACGGCCTCGGCGCCGGTGTTCATAGGCAGCATCTTGGCGTAGCCCGAGAGCTCCGCAAGCTCCTTCTGGAACAGCGCCAGCTGGTCGTTGCGGAAGGCGCGCGAGGTGAGCGACAGTCGGGCGCTCTGCTCGACCAGGGCGCTCCGCACCACCGGGTGATTGTGCCCCTGATTGAGCGCCGAGTACGAGGCCAGGCAGTCCAGGAAGCGCCGGCCCTCCATGTCCCAGACCCAGACTCCCTCGGCGCGCTCGATGACCACGTCCAGCGGGTGATAGTTGCGGGCGCCGTAGCGCTCCTCGAGCGCTATGAGCTCGGCGCTCGTCGCTCGGTCCTGGCGGGATTTCTGGCTCGGTCTCGTGGTCGTCATGATGACGGTTTCTACCACATAAGAAGTGGCCCGGCTGTGGTAGAACGGTCGCCGTGAAGAGCGGCCAAGAGCGCCAGGACGACATCGTCGTGGAGATCCCGGGGGGCGTCGGGGCGCCGGGGCGTTCGGCTCCGGCGGACACCGACGAGGGCAGCTTCCTATCCGGGCCGCAGCGGCGCGGCTCGGAGCTGGCGCGCATCTGGCGAATCGCGCTGGAGTTCGTCCGCGGCTTCCGCGCCCTGCACTTCATCGGTCCCTGTGTGACGGTGTTCGGCTCCGCCCGGTTCGAGCCCGGTCACCCATACTGCGAGTTGGCCCGCGAGGTCGGCGAGCGGCTGGCACGCGCCGGCTTCGCGGTGATGACCGGCGGCGGCCCGGGAGTCATGGAGGCGGCCAACCAGGGAGCTCAGGAGGGTGGCGGCCTGTCCGTGGGCTGCAACATCGAGCTGCCGCACGAGCAGTCCGGGAACCCATATCTGGACCTTTCGGTGGACTTCCGTTACTTCTTTGTGCGCAAGGTGATGCTGGTCAAGTACTCCACCGCCTTTGTCATCCTGCCCGGCGGGTTTGGCACGATGGACGAGATCTTCGAGACCGCC
>CALZJC010000029.1 GCA_945787525.1 Thermoanaerobaculia bacterium
AGCCGGCCACGGCGCTCGACCGGGCGCGGACGCCCAACCTCGACCGGCTGGCCGAGGAGGGGGCCCTGGGCCGGATCGTGCCTGTCGTCCGGGGCGTCACCCCGGGCAGTGGCCCGGGCCACCTGGCGCTCTTCGGCCTCGACCCGGCACTGCCCCAGGTCGACATCGGCCGCGGTGTTTTGGAGGCCCTCGGTCTGGGCCTCGAGCTGACCGACGACGACATCGCGGTCCGCGGCAACTTCGCCAGCGTCGATGCCGAGGGCAACGTCACCGATCGCCGCGCCGGCCGGATCTCGACCGCCGAGTGCCGCCGGGTCTGCGATCTGCTGCAGGAGGTCGCCAACACCTTCGAGCCGCTCAAGGTGCGGATCGTGCCCGGCGAAGGGCATCGCTTCGTCCTGCTGGCCAGTGGTGAGGAGGCCTCCGCCGAGGTGGCCGATACCGACCCGCAGCGCACCGGTGTGCCGCCGCTCGACCCCAGCGCCACCGCGGCCGAGGGCGAGCCGATGGCCAAGAAGCTGGGCTTCCTGATCGAGCTGCTCAACGCGGCGCTGGCCGACGAGCCCAAAGCCAACCGGGTGCTGCTGCGCGGCTTCTCGCGTCTGCCCGACCTGCCGGGCTTCAAGGAGCTCTACCACCTGGACGCCGGCGCCTTCGCCGGCTACCCGCTCTACCGCGGCGTCGCCGCCTGCTGCGGCATGGAGGTGGTGCCCTGCGGCAAGCACCTCGCCGAGATCGTGCCGGTCGTGGCCGAGAGCTGGGACCGCTTCGGCTTCTTCTTCATCCACATCAAGCAGACCGACGCGGCGGGCGAGGACGGCGATCTGGACGCCAAGGTGGCGGTGTTGGAGGAGGTCGACGAGGCGCTGCCGGCGCTGATGGAGCTCGGCCCCGACGTCCTGGCGGTGACCGGCGACCACTCGACCCCGGCGCCGATGCGCGCCCACAGCTGGCACCCGGTGCCTCTTCTGGTGTGGGGCACCAACTGCTTTGTCGACAGCTGCACCGAGTTCACCGAGGTGGCCGCCACCGCCGGCCACCTGGGCACCTTCCCCGCCCGCGAGATGCTGGGCCTGCTGCTGGCACATGCGGGCCGCCTGGCGAAGTACGGCGCCTGACGGCTGCTGAAGAGCCGCCCTGGGGACCGTGCTCCCTCGACCCGGCGTGGCTGAGGAGCGGGACGTTCGTCCGAACCCGATCGGGCGTTGGCCGGGGGTCCGGACGGCTCTGCCCGGCCGTGCTGATGGACCTCTTCTCCTGCGGACCGCCGGCAGGCCGTCGAGCGATCGAAGCGGTTCCGCCAGAGTGCCTGGAATAGAATGTCGAGCCTGATGCAGAGGAATCGACTCTCACGACCGGCCCATGCGAGGGATTCCTGGCTGGCTCCGTGCAGCCGCACGAGAGGCCCCATCGGCCCAGTGGGCTGACACGGCGCGATGCCCGATCGGATCTCGCTACGCTGGAAGGTCGGAGCGATCGTCTCCCTTCTGCTCGTCTCGGTCGCCGTCGTGATCGCGGTGGCGCTCGTACGCTACGAGCGCTACTTTCTGCTGCAAGAGGGTGACAAGCGGGTGCGAGCCTTGACTCAGACCCTGGCGGTCAGTGCTCGCGACGCTCTCCTCGTGGGAGACGAGCTGCGCCTGGGTCCGATCATCCAGTCGATCATGCAGGACCCGGACGCGGTACACGCCTTCGTGGTCGACCACGAGGGCGTCATCGCCTACCATCCCGACACCCAACTGATCGGTTCCCGCCTGCCGCCACCGGGCGGCCAGGAGACCGACGGCCTTCTCGAGGCCGTGGTGCCGGTTGTCGTCGAGGAGACGGTCGTGGGCACGGCGGTCGTCGCCTTGAGCTCGGACTTCGTCGACCGCGCGACACGCGCGACGGCAAAAGGGCTTCTGGCCCGGCTGGGCCTGGGCACTCTGTTGGGGCTGGGGGGCATTCTCTTGCTCACCGAGCTGCATGTCCGGCGCATCGCACGACTCGAGCAGGCCGTGCGCTTGCTCGGCGCCGGCAATCTTCGCGCGGCGGTGAACCTGCGGGGCCGAGACGAGCTCGCCCGCCTGGCGGCGGATTTCAATCGGATGGTCGAAGAGCTGCGCAAGGCCCGCGAAGAGATCGAGCGAGGAGTCACCGAGACGGTGCGTGCTCTGGCTTCGACCATCGAAGTCAACGACATCTACACCCATGGGCACTGTGAGCGGGTGGCGCGAGGCACCCGGGCGGTCGCGGAGCGCCTGGGCGTCGACGAGGAGCGGTTGCGCGACTTCGAGCTGGCGGCCCTCCTGCACGACATCGGCAAGATCGGTGTGGCGACTGACATTCTGGCGAAGAAAGAGAAGCTGAACGGAACCGAGTCCTTGCAGATGCGAGAGCACGCCGAGTTTGGAGCTCGAATCCTGGGCGCGGTTTCGTTCCTGCACGAGGTCGCCTACTACGTTCGTCACCATCACGAGAACTGGGATGGGGGCGGCTATCCGGACGGCCTCGCGGGCGAAGAAGTGCCGCTCGCTTCCCGGATCATTCGCGTCGTCGACACCTACGACGCCATGACGTCGAGTCGGCCGTATCGGGGCGCCCTATCGCACGACCAGGCGATTCAGCTCCTCGTCGCCGATCGGAACAGCCAGTTCGACGCCAAGATCGTCGACACCTTCTTGGAGCTCGCGGAAGAGGGCATCGTGGAGTCGATTCGGCACCAGGTCGACCACGGGCTGGCGGCATGAGAGCCCTCACCCGCCTCTGTGCCGTGCTGCTGTTGATGGGCTGTGCGAGCGGCGGAAACGTCGCACCGCCCGCCAACCCCGATGCCGTGCCAGACGTCGAGCCCGCGGAGCCCGCCGCCCTCCGCGATCTGGAAGCCGAATGCTCGCGGGCCGCGCGCCTTGCCGAAACGGGCGAGCACAAGCCCGCGGTCGAGGCTCTCGAGGCCCTTCTCAAAGCGGGCGCGACCTGCCCGGACACCGTCATGGAGACGGTCGAGGACTCGCGTCGCCGGCTCACGGACGCGGACGAGCTGGCCCGCCGCGGACTCGAAGCGCGCCGGCTGGGCGATATCGCGGCGGCCAGGGAGAGCTTTCTCCTCGCCCTGACCGTCTACCCCAGGTACTACTGGGTGCAGAAGCTGGTCGAGGACCTGCCCGCCGACGCGTCGCATGAGATTGCAGCCCTCCGCAAAGCAGCCGCGGAGAGAGTGTCCTCGGGGCGGCCGGAAGAGGCGCTCGAGATCCTCGAACAGGCGGCCCTGCTGCCCTCAGCGGGACCCGAGGTCGCGGCAGAGATCGGGCGCCTCAGAGGCGAGCTCGCCGTCACCCGCCTCGACGAGGCGCGTCGCGCCCAGCAGGCCAAGGACCTGTCGCGGGCGTTCGAGAGGGCCCAGGAGGCAATATCGGCCCGACCGGATCAACCAATCCTGGGGCAGGTGGTGGACTTCGCGCGCCGCCTCGGGTTGGATCTGTTCTCCACCGGCGAACTCGTGCAAGCGCGAGATCTGTGGGAAGCCGCGCTGTCTCTCGACCAGGGCAACGGACTGCTGCAGGAGTACCTCGGCCAGGTCAACGCGAGATTGCGGAACCTGGCGGTAATCAAAGAAGACGGCAGCTAGCCTGCCCTTCTCATGGAAGAAGGTCAGGCTAGCTGGCTAGCGGAACCCTTTGCGCAGCTGGGTGCGGAAGGTGTTGAAGGCGTCTTCGCCGAACAGGCAGACGACCACGCGGGCCAGCTTCGTGCCGCCCTGGATATAGCGGTGGATCTCGGTCAGGGTCACCCTTGCCGAGCGGTCCATCGGCACGCCGAAGGCGCCCGCCGAGATCGCCGGCAGGGCGATCGACTTGAGACCGTGGCGGTCGGCCAGGGCGAGGGACGAACGCACGGCGGAGGCCAGCTTGCGGTCCTCGTCGCCCTCGCCGTCCCGCGGTCCCACCGCATGGATGACGTGCTTGACCGGCAGGTCCCCGGCGCCGGTGATCACCGCCGAGCCGACCGGTGTGCTGCCGATCCGGTCGCACTCCTTCTGGATCGACGGCCCACCCTTCTTGCGGATCGCGCCCGCGACACCGCTACCGAGCTGCAGCTGCTCGTTGGCGGCGTTGACGATCGCGTCCACCTCGAGCTCCGTGATGTCGCTCTCCAGCAACTCGAGCTTGGTCTCGTTCATCTGGATGACGACGTGATTATCCGACATACTGACTCCCTGAGGTCCGTTCCGGCGCCCTTCCTGAGATTCGGGGCTTGACGAGGATCGGTGGAACTTCCGGCGCTCGCATCGACGCCCCGACCCGCGCCAAGTCGAATCATATCAAGCGGTCGCGAAAACATCGGCCCGGGGGCCACACCCCCGCCTTGGGGTAGACTCCGCGCCGCCCATGCTGCAGCGCTTTCGACAGGAGCTGGTCACCGCCGTCGCCGCCCGGATCCGCGAGATCTGGGGCGTCGAGCACCAACCGGTCGTCGAGATCCCGCCACGCCGCGAGCTCGGCGACCTGGCGTTTCCGGCGGCGCTACATCTGGCCCGCGAGCTCAAGAAACCGCCTCGGGCCATCGGCGAAGAGCTGGCTGCCGGCTTCGAGGCTCCGGAGTTCGTGCGCCAGGTGCGGGTCGAGGGCCCCGGCTACCTCAACATGTTCCTCGATCGGAGCCGCTCGATCGCCCTGCTGCTGGGTGAGCCGCTGCTCGAGTCAGCGACCCACGACCGGCAGAAGGTGGTCGTCGAGCACACCAACATCAACCCCAACAAGGCGGCCCACATCGGTCACCTGAGAAACGCCGTGCTCGGCGACGTCGTCGCGCGGCTGCTGCGCGCGCTCGGCTACCCGGTGGAGGTGCAGAACTACATCGACGACACCGGCGTGCAGCTGGCCGACGTGGTCGTCGGCTTCCTCGACCTGCGCGGTCTCGAGCCGGAAGAGATCGCCGCGGTGCCGGAACCGTTCGACTTCCACTGCTGGGACCTCTACAGTGAAGCTCGCGCCTGGCTGGAGGAGGATCCCGACCGCCCGGGGCTGCGCGCCGAGACCCTGCACGCCCTCGAACGGGGCGAGGGGCGTCGCGCCGAGGCCGGCCGCCTGGTCGCCCGGCGCATCGTCGGCCGCCACCTGGCGACGATGCGGCGCATCGGCGTCGGCTACGACCTGCTGACCCACGAGAGCGCCATCCTGGGTCTCGATTTCTTCGCCGAGGCCTTCGGCCAGCTCAAAGAGCGCGGCACCATCCACCTGGAGCAGGAGGGCAAGAACTCCGGCTGCTGGGTCATGCCGCTCTCTCAGCACGAGGAGTTCGCCGGCCTCGAAGACCCCGACAAGGTGATCGTGCGCTCCGACGGCTCCGTCACCTACGTCGGCAAGGACATCGCCTACCAACTCTGGAAGCTGGGTCTGCTGGGCCGCGACTTCGAGTACCGCTACTGGCCCCAGGAGGAGATCTGGGAGACCACGACCGAGGGCGTCGCCGATCACCCGGAGTTCGGCCGCGCCTGGCAGGTGGTCAACGTCATCGACGCCCGGCAGAGCTATCTGCAGAAGATCGTCAAAGCCGGAGTCGCGGCGCTGGGCTTCGACGAGGCGGCCGAGCGCTCGGTCCATTTCGCCTACGAGATGGTGTCGCTATCGGCGGCGACGGCGCGGCAGATGGGTTTTCTCGACGACAGCGACGGGGGCGAAAGCGGCAAGAACCTCGAGATGTCGGGACGCCGAGGCATCGGCGTCAAGGCCGACGACCTGCTGGATCGGTTGATCGCCAAGAGCCGCGAAGAGATCGCCAGCCGCAACCCGGACCTCGACGAGGAGCAGCTGAACGCACTGGCGAGCCAGATCGCCACCGCCGCGCTGCGCTTCTTCATGGTCAAGGCGACCACCACCCGGATGATCGCCTTCGACTTCGAGGAGGCGCTCAGCTTCGAGGGCGACTCGGGGCCCTACCTGCAGTACTCGGCGGTTCGGGCACGAAACATCAGCCGCCGGCTGGCCGAGGAAGGCCTGGAAAGCGAGGTCGAGCCGGCGGCCGCCGCCGAGCTGCCGGCCGAGATCTGGGCCGACGACCTGTGGGATCTGGCGCTGGCCGTGGCCCTGATTCCCGACCGGGTGCGCCAAGCCGGTGAGGGACTGGAGCCGTCTCTGGTCGCCCGCCACGCGATCGATCTGGCGCAGAAGTTCAACGCCGTCTACCACCGCCACCCGATCCTGCGCGAGCCCGACGTCGAGCTGCGCCGGGCGCGCCTGGCCGCCACCCGGGTCTTCGCCCGCGGCATGGACGAGCTGTGCGGCCTGCTGGGCATCGAGCGGCCGGAGAAAATGTAGAGGCAGCCATGCCGGCCGGCCGCTCGGGTACGCCGCTGGCGAAGAAGCTCGGCATCAAGACCAGACACCGGGTGGTTCGTCCACCGGCTGAAGGATCGGTGAAACCCACCGAGCGTTTCTCCGACCGCGTCGACGACTACGTCCGGCATCGCCCGGGCTATCCACCGCCGGCCCTCGAGCCGCTGATCCGCGATTGCGGCCTCGGGCCGGGCTCGATCGTCGCCGACGTCGGCGCCGGCACCGGGATCTGGACCCGCCGGCTGTTGGCTGCCGGTTGCCGGGTGATCGCCCTCGAGCCCAACCGGGAGATGCGGTGCGCCGGCCAACGATGGCTGGGCGAGGCCGACCGGGTGGCCTGGCTCGCCGGCACCGCCGAAGATACCGGGCTGGCCGACGCCTCGGTCGGCCTGGTCACCGCCGCCCAGGCGTTCCATTGGTTCGACCGCGGCCAGGCCCACGCCGAGCTCGCCCGGATCCTGCGGCCCGACGGCTGGATGGCGGTGATCTGGAACGAACGGCACAAGGAGTCGACGCCTTTCCTGGCCGCCTACGAGCGTCTCCTCGTGGACTGGGCGATCGATTACCGGAGCATCGATCACACGCGGATCGGCCGCCGCGACCTGGCGGCGTTCTTCAGCCCTTCGCCGATGCGGGAGTTCCGTTGCGACAACCGGCAGCTGCTGGACCTGGCGGGCCTCGAGGGCCGTCTGCGCTCCTCCTCGTACACCCCGGGGCCCGAGCACCCGAGCCACCAACCGATGATGGCCGAGCTGCGCCGGATCTTCGCCGCCGGGCAGCAGAACGGCCGGGTGGCGATCGACTACGACACCCGGATCTACTACGGCCAGCTGGATTGAGCCGGCGCCGCGAGCCCTATCCGCGGCGGCACCCGGGCGCTGCCACTCGGGCGGGCGGGCGGGGCCGCCCGGCCTCCCGAGCCGCCGGGTGTTGACAAGGCCGGCCGCCGTTCCGCATCCTGCGCCCATGCGCCGCCCGACCGACTCCGTCCTCCACCGTGGCTCCTCGACCCCGGCGGGCGTCGCGCTGCTTCTGCTGGTGCTGGCCGCCGTCGATCCGTCGGTCCTGCTCGGCGCAGACAAGCCGAGCCTGAAAGACGCCCTCAAGGACGGCAAGACGACCGTCAACCTGCGCTACCGTTTCGAGAACGTCAGGGACGACGCCGTCGGCGACAAGCCAGCCCGGGCCTCAACCCTGCGCACGGTGCTCGGCTATCGATCGCGGGCCCACCAGGGCTTCAGCTTCCAGATCGAGGCGGAGAACGTCGCCGCAATCGGCAACGACCTCTACAACAACCGGGGTGCCGGCCGCCTCGACAACGGCGTGCGGGACCGACCGGCGGTGGCCGACCCGGCCGACACCGAGATCAACCAGGCGCTGATCCGTTACCGGGGAGACCGGTGGCACGTGGCGGCGGGCCGCCAGGAGATCCTGCTGGGCGACGTGCGTTTCGTCGGCAACGTCGGCTGGCGGCAGAACCACCAGAGCTTCGACGCCCTGAGGATCGACAACAGCTCGCTCGGCGGGCTGCGCTTTACCTACGCCTTCGTCGATCGGGTCCACCGGATCTTCGGCGACAGCCTGGACCTTGCCGGTCACCTGCTCAACGCCAGCTTCGACCTGCAGAACGCCGGCAAGTTCACGCTCTACGGCTATCTGCTCGACTTCGACAGGGCAGCCGCGCTGTCGACCTCGACCTGGGGTCTGGAGTTCGCCGGCAAACGCTCCCTGGACGGGCAGCGCTCGCTGCTCTACGAGATCGAGCACGCCGAGCAGTCGGACCGTGGCGACAACCCGGGCACGGTCGACGCCGGCTACAGCTCGCTGATGATCGGCGCGAGCCTGCCGAAGGTGACCATCAAGCTCGCCTGGGAGTCGCTCGACGGCAGCCCGACCGACGGCCAGTTCAGCACCCCCCTGGCGACCCTGCACAAGTACAACGGCTGGGCGGACAAGTTCCTGGCGACGCCGACCAACGGACTGCAGGACCTCTACCTGCAGCTGGGCGGCAAGATCGGCGAGGTCGGCTGGTTGGTCAGATACCACGACTTCAGCGCCGAGAGCAGCTCGGCCTCGTACGGCCGGGAGCTCGATCTGCAGCTGGTCTACACCTGCCCGCAGGGAGTGCTGGTCGGCCTCAAGGGGGCGCTCTACGATGCCGACCAGTTCGCCGCCGACACCGACAAGTGGATGGTCTGGTCGGAGTACAGCTTCTAGCTGGGATCGCGGCTGCCGTCGACCGGCCCGGGTGCCCTGAACGGCGCCGTCTCGTTGCCCTGCCCGGGCAGCAGACCCCACCAGATCTCGACCTCGCCCAGGGCGCGGAACTCGTCGAGCTGCCGGCGAGCTCTGCCGGCCAGTGGGTGCCGGTTCTGCTCGTAGCAGTCCACGCGGCGGCGGAGGAAGGACTCGGTCCAGGGCACATGCGGCTCGAGCTCCTCGAACGCGCCGACGCAGCGGCTTGCGAAGTCGATCTTGCGCACCAGGTTGACCCGCGTCAGCATCCGGTTCTCGTTCAGCATGCGCACGACGAAAGGCCGTTCCAGCTGGTCGAGCAGCCGCCGGCCGCTCTTCTCGTCCTGCTCGCCGATCTCACGCGCCAGCTCGAGGGCGCGCCGCATCACCGGCGGCCAGGGCCAGGGATCGCTCTCGTAGGCGGTGAGGGCGGTGAGGAGCTCGCCGGTCGCCTCTTCGGTGCGGCCCGCGCGGTGATGCCAGCGGGCTCGGACGACTGCGGCCTCGACCGGCTGCAGGCGACCGAGCCGCTGCGCGAGCTCGGGCGTTCGCTCGTCGCCGGCCTGCGCCATGCCCTCGGCCACCAGCGCCAGATCGATGCGGTCGGTCGGCTCGGCGGTCTGTGACTCCCAGGCCTCCCAGGCGCCGGCCAGGTCACCGCGCAGATAGGCGAGCCGCGCTCGGCTGCGCGCCTCGCGCTCGGTCGGGCTGCCCCGGATCGGTTCCGGGGCGTCGCCGAAGACCACGCCGCGGGCCTCGCGGGCCTCGCCGACCCGTTCCCAGTCCAGTTGGCCGCCGGTGAGCGCCGGCCGGCTCTGGCCGCGCAGGTTTGCCAGCTCGCGCAGCTGCGCGATGTCGAAACCACCGATCCGCCCGACGTGCCGGGCAAAGCCGAACTCGATGATCGGCCGGTCGTCGGTGTTGATCCAATCGCCCTCGATCTCGCCGACGGCGGTCGCGAAGTCCGGGTTGGCGAGATAGCCGGCGTAGAAGCCCTCGACCCCCGAAACTCCCCAGACGGCTTGCAGCGCCGTGCGGTACGGCTCCTGCTCGACCCGCCGCGAGACCCGTTCGAGGTCGTGCCGGATCGGCCCGTTGGAAGCGACCAGCAGGAGGTCCTTGCCCTGCACCTGCCAGGTCTCGACATGCGGGAAGACGGCCCCCAGGGTGGCATAGGCGGTGCGCACCACCTGGGCGTCGACCTCGTAGGCCTGCAGCCACTGCATGAAGATGCCGTCCTCGCCGAGACCGGCCGCCACCGCCTCGTAGAACTCGCGGGTGAACAGGCTGGCGATGCCGGCGCGATAGGGGTTCGAGGGCTCGGAGAGGATCAGGTCCCAGTCGCGATCGGCGGTCAGCAGGTACTCGCGCCCGTCGGCGATCACCAGGTTGACCTCGTCCATCTCCAGGACGTCCCGGTTGACCGGTGCGCAGTCTTCGGCGACCCGCCGGATCGCCGGCTCGAGCTCGACGACGTCGACGCTCTCGACCGTGTCGACCGCCGCCATCCAGCCGGCGCTGCTGCCGGTCCCCAGACCGATAACCAGGGTGTCGACCGGCTCGGGGTGGAGGATCGCCCCGACCAGGCCGCTTACCACCTGAGTGGGCGCGTCCAGACGGGCGCTGCCGTCCGACTTGCCGTTGACCAGAAACGAGTAGCTGGTGCTGGCGATCAGAGCGACACTGCTCTCGCGGCCGTCGATCTCCCACTGCACCGAGCGGCGCTTCGCCGCCATCAGGTCCCTGAGGTCGTTGGGGCTCGCCGGCGAGGCCTCCAACCGGCCGGCGCCGATGCCGCTGTGGCGCCAGAAGGCCGAGGGCCCGGTGGCCAGGGTCATCACCAGCGCCAGCAGTGCGGCCACCGTCGGCACCAGGCGCGGCAGCCAGCCTGCCCGCCTGCCGTCGACGACCAGGAAGATCGCCGCCAGGGCCAACAGCAGCCAGATCGACAGTTTCCAGCTGGTCGGCGCCGACAGCCCCGGCAGCAGCAGAAAGCCGCCGGCCACGGCACCGACGATCGCGCCGACCGTGTTCCAGGCATAGGCCAGGCCGACCTGTCGCGCCACCCGCCGCTTGCCCGCCCCGAGCAGCGCCACCAGAAGCGGGAACTGATAGCCGGCCACGACCGCCGCGGGCAGCACGACAAAGCAGGTGACCACCGTCCAGCCGATCACCAGCGACGAGAACCCCGCCGCCTCGAGTCCGCGCAGCTCGTGGGCGGCGAAGGCGATGCGATCGCCGGCGGCGAACGGGATGGCCAGGAACAGCGCCTCGAGGGCACAGGTGCCGGCGAAGTGAAGCCCGGTCGGCCGGCGGCCGCCGGCGGCCAATCCGTAGAGCAGCCCGCCGGCGCCGATACCGAGCAGCGCCACCCCCAGGATCACTCCGAAGGTATAGGTGGAGCCGCCCAGGATCGGGCCCATCATCCGGTACCAGACCAGCTCCATCAGGAAGAAGACGAAGCCGACGACACAGGCCGCCGCGAGCACCAGGGGAAAAAACGGCCGCGGCGCCCCGCCGTCCTCCGGCTTCGCCCCGGCACCCTCCGCCGAGGGCGGCGCCGGCTCGAGCATGCCGCGCTCGCGCGCCAGCGAGCGGGCGCTCAGAGCGACCAGCAGGTTCAGCAGACAGGCCAGCCAGATCGTCTGGCGGATGCCGACCAGCTCGAGGAGCACAAACGTCGTCATCATGGCGCCGACGACCGCGCCCAGGGTGTTGATCGCGTAGAGCAGGCCGACGGAGTGCCGGCCGCTGTCGGCCGCGCGGGTGACCGCGCGCACCGTCGCCGGCAGCGTGCCGCCCATCAGAAAGGTCGGCACCGCCAGGACCACCGCCGCCAGCAGCAGCCGGAGCGAGCTGCCGCCGACCAGCCCCAAGGCCTCGGTGCCGCCGAGGGCGAAGTAGAGCGCTCGCACGCCGGCGATCAGCGGCACGCTCAGCGCCGCGGCGAGCGAGATGCCGATCTCGAGATTGGCGTAGAGGTCGAGCGGGTTCTTGGCGCGATCACCGCGGCGGCCGAGAAGATAGCCACCCAGGCCCAGACCGCCCATGAAGATCGCCAGCACGGCCGCCGAGGCCCAGGTCGAAGAGCCGAAGACGAGCCGCAGAAGGCGCAGCCAGGCGAGCTGGTAGACCAGGGCGCAGAACCCCGAGCCGAACAGGAAGAGCGCTATCCGGAGGACGTAGGGATTCACCTGAGAGAGCCCGAGTCGGTTGGCGACAGACCGCCGGGATTCTACCTTTTGCGACCCGGCGGTATCCGCGGCCTACCAGACGTAGTCCGGCGCCACCGCCCGCTTGTCGTGCCCGGCCAGGACGTGCAGGACGCGGATCTTCTTGAGCGTCACCGGCGACAGCGCCGCCAGCGGGATGTGCTGCAGCCGCTTCTTCTGCGCCGCCGCGTAGCGCCGCAGCCGCTCCGGCGGCGCCGCGGGCGCGACGTGCACGACGTGCTTCTCGACACTGTAGTCCACCGCCGCCATCACCAGCACCTCGGCCCGGCGGTGGGCAAACCGGTAGTCGGGGTCGGTCCAGACGTCCGCCAGCCGGCCGCGCGGCGAGGTCAGCATGAAGGCGCCATAGGTGGCTCGCATGATTCCGGGGCCGACCACCTGCCCGCCCGGCGGCGTCGAATAGAACGCCATGTCCGACTCCTGGTCGTGCTCGCCCAGCCAGGTCATGGCGAACGGAAAGCGCTCCGCCTCGGGGTCGGCATCGAAGATCACCACCACCGAGCCGGCGCCGCCCGGCACCCGTCCGCGCTCCTCGACATAGATCCGCTCCTCGTGCACGTTGCGCAGGGTCTCGCGCAGATCGACGCCGTCGAGTAGGCTCGCGGTAAACGGCTCGACGCGCCGGTTCTCGAGCGACAGGACGGAGATCGCCTTGGCCTGCAGAAACCGGCCGTAGTCCTCGATCACCAGATCCTCCGGCGGGTAGGAGCAGATGCCGGCGGAGTCGAAGCCGGCCAGCCACTCCTCCGGGTTCTCCGGTCGCGGCCGCTCGCGCACCGGCACCGGCCGCCGCTTGACGCGCATGAAGCCACGCCGGAAGCGCACCTTGCGGGTGCCGAGATCGAGCTCGTCGCCGTCGATGCGAGCGGTCTCGATCTCCGCCTGCTCCTCCTGCCAGGGGTAGGTGCGGGCGGCGTCGAACAGCTCCCAGGCGAGGTTGTCGTCGCCTACCCCGCGGGCCGCCACTGTCCATTCGTAGAGACCGGCTACCAGCTGTCCCTGGACACGGGCGCAGCGCCGCGCGTAGTCGAAGAACAGGCGCCGCTGCCAGGCGGCCGTCGCCTCGCCGGTCTGCTCGCGGTAGGAGCCCGAGCCGACCCGCCAGACCACCCGGCCGAGGGCGCCGCGATCGGGCGCCGGGCCACCCGGGCCGAGGAGCGTGCCTTCGAGACAGGCGTAGTCGAGCAGCCGCCGGCGTCGCTCGGCCTCGTCCTCGCCGCCCTGGCCGGCGATCACCCGCAGACCGAAACGGATCACCGAGACGCGCCGCGACAGCGTCTGTTCGAGCGGTGTCGGCTCGACCACCGTGGGCGGCTCGCCGCCACGCAGCCTCTCCCACATGGCGTGCGCCAGCGGCGCGTCTTGAAGCAGGCCGGTGAGGCTCTTGGGGTGCAGGTGACGCAGCTCGACCCGCGAGCGCCGGACGCGCGCCAACGGATGGGCCAGCGAACCGTTCAGAAGCCCGGCCAACCGCGGCGCGTGGGCGGCGCCGACCAGCGCCAGGAGGGGACCGTCAGCGGCCCGTTCGGCCGCTTCACGCAGGTGGAAAGCCATGCCCGCCTCGCGCCGCCGGTCGGCCGCGCTCGGCTCTCCGGCGCCGGCCGCCGCCGTCACCAGCTCGAGATAGCGCTCCGCCCCCAGCCGCCAGATCGACCAGGGGTCGGGGACCGGGTCCTCATGACGCTCGCCGTACGGCAGATCGGGGTCGACACAGGTCACCGGCCGGTCGCGCTCGAGGGCCCAGCGCAAAGCCTCGACCAACGGATCGCCCGGCGCCACCACCCAGACCAGCGCCGGCTCGCCGGGCTCTTCCGACAGGATGAGCGAGATCCTGGGCAGGCGGCGGACGGCGCCCAAGGCGGCCTCGGTGAGGGTGGTCGGCAGCTCCACCGCCACCGCCGCCGGGTCCAGCTGATCGAGCGCCGCGCGGACCACCGCGGCGAGCTCGATGCGCTCGTGCACGACGGGCAGGATACGGATGCCCGGGCACGCCTCCGGGGCGAGCAGATCGAGATCGAGCTCGGCCGGTCTCATCGGAATCGTCTGGTAGCCGAGGTCGCCGCTGCGGCCACTAGGAGATCTCGAACTCCTCCAACTCGTCCGCCGGCAGGGTGAGGCGCAGGGCGGTGCGCACGGCGGCGCGGGGGTCCGCGGCCTCCTTGCGCAGCAGCACCTTCATGGCGTAGCGCACCAGGTTGATGCCGTCACGCACGGTGTAGCGCAGATCGCGGTCGTGGGCGAGACGCAGGAAAGAGAGCACGTAGTCGACCACCTCGTCCTCGGCAAACGGCACCTGCGTGGCGAGGATCGCGCGCTCCTCGTCCTCGGCGGGGAAATCGACGTAGATCTGCGGCATGAGCCGCGAATGGATGTACTCGGGCACTTCGTAGGTGGAGGCGTCCTCGTTCATCGTGGTGACGAAGCGGAAGTCGGGATGGGCGGTGATGCGCACCCCCGCCACCAGGCTCTCGACGTAGCGCCGATGGTCCAGCAGCGGTGCCAGCGAGGCCCACGACTTCTCGCTCATCCGGTTGCCCTCGTCGAGGATCAAGGCGGCGCCGCGCACCACCGCCGTGACCAGCGGCGAGGCCATGTAGCGGATGCCTCCGCCGGGCGCCAGAACCGGCGAGACGACCAGATCCTCGGGACGCGTATCCATCGTCGCCTGCATGATGTAGATCTCGAGTCCCAGCTCGCGGGCGGCGGCGCAGGCCAGGGTGGTCTTGCCCACTCCGGGCTTGCCCAGGAGGCGCGGGTTGAGCGGCAGGTCGGCCGCCTCCACCCGTGCCCATGCGGCCAGCAGCTGGATCAGCACTTCGCGCTGCCCGATCCAGGGCGGCGTCTCCTCGACCGGCTTGCCGAGGTGGATCTCGACGCCGTCGACGGTGATGTGCTCGGCGGCCATGACCGCACGATCCTACCCCGCCCGTGGACGGCCGCTACTCTTTCCCGCCGGCCCCCTTGAGATAGCCGATCAGGAAGACGAAGAGCACCAGGAAGCACATGAGAAGCAGGTACTCGAGTCCCTTGGTCTCGAAGATATTGACCAGGTTGTAGGTCTCCATGGCGAACCCTCCGCTCAGACGCCCTCTGCCGCCAGTCCCGGTTCCGCGGCGACCCGCCGCGGCATCTCGTGCGGCTCGCGCAGCACCGCCATGCGGGTGACCACCCAGCGGAAGACCCAGATCTCGCCGCAGACGACCGCCGCGGTGACCACGAACTCCATCCAGGTCGGCACATAGCGCACGGGCGCATCCCAGTTGAAGGCGATGACCGAGATGTTGAGGCGGTTGAGGAGAATGCCCACCAGCGCCAGCACCGAGGCGACCCGGATGACCCCGAGCCGCCGATGGCGCCCGCCGTAGGCGTAGAGCACGCACGGCACGAGCGTCAGACCGAGCACCTCCAGCAGATACCAGGCCCCCCAGAAGTCGCCCAGCAGACGCCACTGCTTGTCGTGCACGAAGACCAGGGCCTTGAAGAAGTAGTAGACGAACATGGCGATGGCGGCGCCCTTGGCGAGGCCCACCAGGATGTCGTCGAACGACTTGTGGCGCTCCCGATTGATCTGCCGGCCGAAGACGCGGTGGCTGATGCTGCCTTCGAGGATGATCATCGACAGGCCGGCGAAGATGCTCGACACCAGGAAGAGAATGGGGATGAACTCGGTATACCAGAGCGGGTGGATCTTGGGCTTGGCCATCAGGTAGAGCGCACCCAGCCCGGACTGGTGGAGGGTCGACAGCGTGATGCCCAGGATGACCGCCGTCAGCGTCATGGAATGGAGGATGCGCCGCACCCGCTTCCAGC
>CALZJC010000030.1 GCA_945787525.1 Thermoanaerobaculia bacterium
CAACGTCGCGGGGCTCGAGAACCTGACGAATCTGGATCAGGTGCCGGCCACCGGCGCCTGGGTCGTCGCCCTGCCGATGAAGATCGCCGGGGGCTCGGGCGGGCCGGCCCGAATCGTCGCCCTGCGGCCGCCGGCCAGTTAGCGCCGTGCTCGATACGGTACCTGTCAGCGTCGTCATCCCGACCTTCCAGCGAGCCGCGCTGTTGCCGCGGGCGCTCGAGTCGGTACGGGCGCAGACCCGGCCTGCCGGCGAAGTGATCGTCGTCGACGACGGCTCGACCGACGGAACCGGAGAGCTGCTGCGGAGGGACTTCCCGGAGTTCCGCCACCTGCGGCGCGAGAACGGCGGCGTCAGCGCGGCCCGCAACCAGGGCATCGCGGCCGCGCGGAGCGAGTGGATCGCCCTGCTGGACTCGGACGACGCCTGGCGACCCGCCAAGCTCGAACGCCAGCTGGCGGCTCTGGCGGCCGCTCCGGAGCATCGGATCTGTCACAGCGACGAGATCTGGATCCGCGACGGCCGCCGGGTCAACCCGGGGCGGCGACATGCGAAGCGCGGCGGCTGGATCTTCCGCCACTGCCTGCCGCTGTGCGCCATCTCACCCTCGGCGGTGTTGATCCACCGCTCGGTCTTCGCCGATGCCGGCCTGTTCGACGAGGAGCTGGCGGTCTGCGAGGACTACGATCTCTGGCTGCGGATCACGGCCCGCTACCCGGTCCTGCTGGTCGACGAGCCGCTGGTGGAGAAGCACGGCGGACACCCGGACCAGCTGTCACGCTCGGTGCCGGGTCTCGATCGCTATCGCATTCGCGCTCTGGTCAAGATCCTCGGGGAGGGCTGTCTGGGTCCAGAGGACCATGCTGCCGCCGTGGCGACCCTGGAGGAGAAATGTCGGATCTGGGCCGATGGGGCGCAGGCGCGGGGCCGTGACGAGGAGGCCACGCGTTACCTCGCGATGGCCCGCCGCTGGCGATCGCGGGCGGCGACCCCGGCGGCCACGGCGTGATCCGGCTAATCGTCGCGCTGCCGGCCGAGGCCCGCCCCCTGATCCGGCGGTTCGGGCTGGCGCGCGCGGCGGGCGGTGAGTTCGCGGTTTGGGTCGCCGCGGAGGTGTCGTTGGTGATCTCCGGCGTCGGGCAGGCGGCGGCGGCTTCGGCGGTGGCCCGGCTGGCGGCCGACGGGCATCGCGCGGAGACTGCCTGGCTCAACGTGGGTATCGGCGGCCACCGATCCCTGCCGGTGGGCGAGATTGTCCTGGCGCGCCGGGTGACCGACACGGCGAGCGGCCGAGTCTGGCGCCCGCCGCAGGTCTTCGAGCCGCCCTGCGCCACCGCGACGGTGACCACGGTCGATCGGCCCGAGCTCGAGTATCCCCAGGAGACCGTCTACGAGATGGAGGCGGCGGGCTTCTGCGCTGCGGCCGAGCGGTTCGCCAGGGCGGAGCTGATCCAGGTGGTCAAGGTGATCTCGGACAACGTAAACGCCTCGCCGGAACGCCTCACCGCCGCTCGGGTGGCGGAGCTGATCGAAGACCGGATCGAGACCATCGGGCTCATTGTCGAACGGACCGCCGCGCTGACGGGGCTGGCCCGCCCATCTCACCGCTAGTAGCCGGTCAGCTCGACGTAGCCGCGTCCGCTGACGGGCCCGTTCGCGGCGGCGCCCTGGAACCGGACGGCTCCCTCCCAGTAGACGAACGAGTGGCTGAGCTCCTGGTCGGCGAGCAGCGGTTCTATCTCGAGCTCCAGGCGCTCGGCCGGCAAGACCAGTCTCCAGCGAGAGGGGTAGGTACGGCCGGTCTTCGGGCTGCGCCAGGTCGCCAGCGGCTCGATCCGGTAGTCGGCGGCGAGGAGGGGAACGACGCCACCGTCGGACGCCACCAGACTGCCGGCGCTCAGCGGATCGGCGGAGCCATCGGCGCGGCGCAGCTGATAGGCCATCAGGTCGCGGCCGTCGTCGAGCTGCAGCGAGAACCAGTCCCAGCCGACGACGCCTTCGTCGAGCGAGCTGGTGCTCCACTCGCGGTCCATCCAGCTCAGCCCGGAGACCTCGAAGGTCTCTCCCCGGACGACGACCCGGCCGGTGGAGGGCAGACGGGTCAGGGAGTAGTAGTACGAGGCGTTGCCGGGCCCGCGGCCCTTCTGGCTGAGCCCGCGGTCGCCCTGCAGCACGGGCGGCTTGCCGGGCGCCAGCGTGAGATCGATGGCGACCTCCTCCGCGGCAGCGCGCAGGCGGAGCGGCGGGATGCCCTCGCCGCCCGAGACCGACCAGTCCTCGAGCCAGACCCGGAACGGCCCGGTTGCGGCGCCCGCCAGGCCGCCGGCGCCGCGGGCGAAGCGCTCGTAGCTGAAGAAGCCGGCCGCCGGGTCTCCGGGAGCGCTGAGGGCGAAGTGGGCCATGTAGGCCTGCGAGGCGCCCCAGGCCGACTGCCGCGGCGGCGGGTCGCTCGCCAGGGCGCTGCGAAAGAAGGTGAGCTGGTAGCCGAAGACCTGCTCGGCGTCGGCGTCGGCGTCGACCGGCGAGGCGCCGGGCGCCGCGAGATTGCCGGTGAAGTACCACCATTCGGTGCTGAAGGCAGAGTGCGGACCGTGATCCTCCGGGAAGCTGAAGGCGCGCGGCGCGACGGCGCGGGCAAAGGAGCCGGAGTCACCGCCACCCAGCAGCGCGGTGATGCTCAGGGCCGGCGGCTGCGTCGGCGGCTGCGTCGGCGGCGGCCCGCAGGCGGCGATCGCGGTCAGCGCCAGGATCGTCGCCCGGCGGGCCATCGGAGCCGCCGCCATGCTACTCCTCACGCAGCGCCGCCGCCGGGCTGGTGCAGGACATCTTCCAGGCCGGGTAGACGCCGGCGACCAGAGCCGCGCCCACGGCCAGCGCCAGGGCGGCGAGAAACGGCCCGGGCTCGGTGCGCAGCTCGATCGTCCAGCCGAACGAGCGGAGGTTGATCACCCGGACCATGATCAGCGCCATGAGCCAGCCCAGCGGTGCGGCCAGCAGGCCGGCGATGAGGCCCAGGACGGCGGTCTGGCTGCTCACCACCGCCCACAGTTGCGCCGGCGTCAGGCCCAGGGCGCGCAGAACGCCCAGCTCCCGCTCACGGTCGAGCTGCAGGGCCATCAGGGCGCTGAGAACGCCGACCAGCGCCACCACCACCGCCAGCAGGCGAAGCACGCCGGTGATGAGGAATGTGCGGTCGAAGACCTCGAGCGACTCCTGGCGCAGGCCGCGGCTGCTGCGCACGCGGGCGCCGGGCACCGCCGTGATCGTCTGGCGCACCGTCACGGTCAGCTCGTCCAGCGCCGCGCCACCCGCGGCGTGCAGCGAGATGGCGGTCACCGCGCCGTCGCCCCAGGCCCGATCGTAAAGCGCCCGGCCGAGCATCACCGCTCCCTGGTCGGAGGCGTAGTCGGCGTAGATTCCCGCCACCGGCAGCCGGAGATCGCCGGACGGCGTCGGCAGCAGCATCTCCGAGCCGACCGTGAGATCTCGCCGGTTGGCCAGCGGCTCGGAGGCCAGGATCGCCTCGCCGGCCTGGAACGCCGGCCAGACCTCTTCCGGCCGGCCGCGGAGCAGATCGACGGCGCCGAAGCCGCGCGCGTCCAGGTCGATCGCCAGCGCCCGCAGCGGGCCGGACTCGGTGGCCAGTTCGAGGTGGCGCAGGCTGTTGAGACGCGCGACGCCGTCGAGGTGCCGCAGGCGCTCGACGACTGCGGTGGGGAAGGTCTCGGGGGCGGTGAAGCGACGCCCCGGTGTCGAGTAGACCGAGAGGTAGAGATCGGCCGGCAGGGACAGCTCGAGCCATCGGGTGACCGTGTCGCGGAAGCTGCGGATCATCAGGTCGACGCCCACCGTTACCGCCACCGCCATGCTCAGGGCCGCCACCGCCACCGCCGTCCGGCTCAGGGCGGTCTCGAGGCCGCGAGTGGCGATGCGCCCCAGCTGACCGAAGAGACGGCCCGCCGGCACGGCCAGCAGCCGGCCGCCGGCGACCGCCGCCGCCGGCGTCAGGCTGGCGGCGCCGAGCAGCACCGCGAACATGCCGATAAAGCCGGCGACCAGCCCCCAGTCAGGCCAGAGCAGCAGCGCGCCGGCGCCGGAGAGCAGCAGGCCACCGACGCTGACCCAGGGCAGCGCCCGGTGCAGGCGCGACTCCAGCTCCGACCGAGCCAGCGCGTTGCGCGGCGCCACCGACATCGCCTCGATGGCCGGTGCCAGCGCGGCGACGGCCGAGATCGCCAGCCCCAGCAGGACGCCCTTGGCGTAGGTCCCCGGCGTCAGATCCACCGAGCGGACCGTCACCGCAAAGTAGAGGTCGTTGATCGTCTGGGTCACCAGCACGAGCAGCCGCCGGCCCAGCGCCTGGCCCGCGACAGTTCCCAGCAGTGAGCCGGTGAGGCCGATGAGCAGGCTCTCCCCGAGCACCAGGGCCAGCAGCCGTCGACGCCCGGCGCCGAGGCAGCGCAGTGTGCCGAGCAGGCGCCGCCGGCGGACTACCCCGAAGGCGACCGTGTTGTAGATCAGGAATCCGCCACAGAGCAGGGCCAGCATGCTGAGGGCGGTGAGATTCAGGCGGAAGGCCCGCGTCATCGACGCAGCGACGGCGGACCGCGCGGCGGCCGGCTGCAGGCGGGTGCCGGGTGGCAGCAGATCGGCGATGCGCCCCGCGGCCTCGTGCCCCGCCGATCCGGGCGCGAGGATCAGGTCGATCCGCGAGAGCCGCCCGCCGAGCCCCAGGATCTCCTGGGCGGTGGCGAGGTCGGCGATCACCAATTCGGCCAGCGCCTCGCTCTGGACGCCGGTGGTCGGGCGCAGTCGGCCGGCGAGGAATCCCGCGGTGGGCCGGCCGGCAACCAGCAGGCTGAGCCCGTCACCGGTGTCGAGGCCCAGTTCGTCGGCGGTCCTCTCGCTCAACAGTACGGCGCCGGGAACGGTCAGGAAGGACGCCAGGTCGAACTCCTCGTCGAGCCCTCCGGCCCGGCCACCGCCGACATAGGAGCGGAACTCGCGCTCCGCAAACGGGTCGAGACCGAGGAGTCGGAGTCGCAGATCGGGGCGCTCGGCCAGTGCCACCAGCCCTTCCACGACCGGGGCCGAGGGCCGTATGCCGTGCTCGACCCGCAGCTGTCGGTAGAGGTCGTCCGGCAGCCCGGTGGAGTCGCCGACCACCTGGTGCGTGGCGCGGCCGACGATCGCTTCGGAGGCGAGGTCGAACGCCCTGAGGGCGCTGCCGTTGGCCAGGTCGACCGCCACCACCACCGCGACGCCGACTGCCACGCCGAGCACCGCCAGCCCCGCCTGCCACGGGTGGCGGGACCAGTCGCGCAGCCCCGCCTTCGCGAGGGTGACGTTCAACTTCCGACCTCTTCCAGATGGCCGCCTTCGATCCTCAAGATGCGGTCCGCCACTCCCACCACCTGCCGGCTGTGGGTCGCCATCACCATCGTCTTGCCGGCCTGGCGGGTGAGCCGGTCGAGGAGCTCGAGCACCTGGATGCCGGTCTCGATGTCGAGGTTGCCGGTGGGCTCGTCGGCCAGGATCAGATCGGGATCATGCACCAGGGCCCGGGCGCATGCCACACGCTGGCGCTCGCCGCCAGACAGGACGTCGGGAAAGCTGCCGGCCCGGTCGGCGAGGCCCACCTCCGCCAATAGCTCGGCCACCCGGTGGCCGCGGTCGCTCTGCCGGTTCAGCTCCAGCGGCAACAGCAGGTTCTCGGCCACCGTCAGGGTGGGAATCAGATTGAAGAACTGGAAGATGAAGCCGACGTCGCGGCGACGATAGCGGGTGCGGGCGGCCTCGCTCAGCCGGTTGATCGCCGTTCCGTCGACCATCACCTCGCCCTCGTCGGGCAGGTCGATGCCGCTGAGCAGATTGAGCAGAGTCGACTTGCCGGAGCCGCTGCGGCCCAGCAGGATGGTGATCTCGCCCCGGCCCAGACGAGCCTCCACGCCGTCGAGCACCCGGTGCAGGCGATCGCCTTCGCGGTAGCTCTTGACCACACCGCGCAACTCGACGAGCGGATCGTCGGGCCGCGCTGCAGGGCGGCTTTCTGCCGGCGGCAGGGACATCGGCTGCTACTGGATGGCGGCGCGGATCAGGCGCTTGATCGCCCGTTCGGTTTCCTCGGACATATCGAGGAATTCGATACCCAGTCGCGATGCGGATTCAACACCGGGCTGGGGATCGAGACGCCTGCCGTGGGCGACGCGGCCGCTGGTCCTCAGGTTGTGGCCGCCGATGCGCATCTCCAGATCGAGCACCGTCTCGGGTGCGACGAAGGTGTCGCTGTCGACCTGCATGCCGTTGAGGCTGATTGTCGCGACTCGGAACGAGGCCTGGAAGTCGACGTCGGCGCTCTCGAACTGATGCAGCCGGAACCGGCCGAAAAGACGCTTCTCCAGAGAGACGACCGCGTTGCTGTCGAGAAAACGGTGTACCTCGCGGACGGTGCCGCTCCGCAGGTCCTCGAACTGCAGACCGGCGCTGTAGACCGGTGCCGCTTCGCCGCCCTCCAACTGCTCGGTACCCACCAGACGGCACCAGACCACGCGGCCGCGCAGCGTCACCTCCTCGTTCTCGTGCGCCAGCTTGAGCGAGTAGGAGCGGCCGACCTGCAGATAGTCGCTCGTTTCGAGCGCCATGCCGTCGAGGCTGAGGTTGAGGATCTTGGCGTTGGCCGACAGCACGAAGCCGCCCGAGACCCCCTCTACGGCGAGCCGCGGGTGTCGGCGGCTCTTCCTGCCGTCGCTCCCGGATGGGTCGGAGCGCTTCCGTCGGGACATCGCGGCAATGGTTTATCACAAACGTGGCGAGTCGGCGCCGTTCCAGCCACCGTGGTATAAGAGCGCGGTGAGCGACCGCAAGTACCGCCAGCGGGGCTACCAGGACGATGGCGGTGGAGAAAAGCCGCGGCGCGGGCGCCCGGCCGGCCCGAGCCCCGGACGAGAGGGCCCGCGCGGCCGTGGGCTGGGCGCGCCGACCGCCGAGGCCTTTCGCTGCGCCCATTGCGGGCGCCAGGCCGGTGCTCCCGGAGCGCGGCAGACCACCGCTACCTGCCCGGCCTGCGGCGCCGATCTCCACAGCTGCACCAACTGCCGTCATTTCGACAGCTCGGCGCCGTTGGAGTGCCGCAAACCCGTGCCCCAGCGGATCGGCGCCAAGGCGAAGAGGAACGAATGTGAGCTGTTCGAGGCCAAGGTGACCAAGGAGTTCAGCTCCGACAGCGGCAAGCCCGCCGATCCGAAAGCCGCCTTCGACGCCCTGTTCAAGCTATAGGTGTCTCGTTTCATGAAACGAGACACAGTGCACGCTGAGAAGGCCGAGAGGCAGGAGACCCGATGGAACTCTTGACCGCCTGGGTACAGCGCTTCGGCAGCTTTGTCTGGGGCCCGTTTCTGCTCATTCCCTTGCTGCTGCTGACCGGTCTGTACCTGACGATCAGGCTGCGCGGGCTGCAGTTCACCAAGCTCTGGCACGCCCTGTGGCTGGGGCTGATCGTGCGCCGCGAGAAGGGTGCCGCGGGTGACATCTCCCATTTCCAGGCCCTGATGACGGCGCTCGCCGCGACGGTCGGCACCGGCAACATCGTCGGCGTGGCGACGGCGATCGCCCTCGGCGGTCCCGGCGCCCTCTTCTGGATGTGGATGACCGGGCTGGTGGGCATGGCCACCAAGTTCTCGGAGGCGATGCTTTCGGTCCAGTTCCGCGGCACCGACGCGCGGGGCGAGCAGGCCGGCGGGCCGATGTACTACCTGTCGCGCGGCATCCGCTGGCCGTGGCTGGGCAAGAGCCTGGGCTGGCTGTTCGCGCTGTTTGCCGCGGTGGCGGCCTTCGGCATCGGCAACGGCGTGCAGTCCAACTCGGTGGCGGCGGCGCTCGAAGGCTCCTTCGCAATCAAGCCCTGGGTCAGCGGTCTGGTCATGGCCATCGCCGCCGGAGCCGTGATCCTGGGCGGCATCAAGTCGATCGGCCGGTTCACCGGGTTCTTCGTGCCGATCATGATCGCCGCCTACATGCTCGGCTCGGGGATCATCCTGGCGCTGAACGCCGCTCTGATCCCCGAAGCGCTGGCCGAGGTCTTCCGTGGCGCCTTCAGCGGCACCGCGGCCGGCGGCGGATTCGCCGGCGCGGCGGTGGCCCAGGCGATCCGCTTCGGCGTGGCGCGCGGCATCTTCTCCAACGAGTCCGGCCTCGGCTCGGCGGGCATCGCGGCGGCGGCGGCCCAGACCAAGGAGCCCGTTCGCCAGGCGATGGTCTCGATGACCCAGACCTTCATCGACACCCTGGTGGTCTGCACCTTCACCGGGCTGACGATTCTGGTCTCCGGTGCCTGGCTCGAGGGGCTCAACGGCGCACAGCTGACCCAGGAGGCTTTCAGCCGCGGCCTGCCCGGGGAGTGGGGGGGGCTGATCGTCACCGTCAGCCTGTCGATGTTCGCCTTCTCGACGATCCTGGGCTGGAGCTACTACGGCGAGAAGGCCATCGAGTACCTGCTCGGAATCTGGGCAATACTGCCGTACCGGCTGCTGTTCACGGTGGCGGTCTACTTCGGCGCCGTCAGCCGGCTGGATTTCGTCTGGAGCGTCTCGGACGTGATGAACGGGTTGATGGCGTTGCCCAACCTGGTCGGGCTGCTGCTGCTGAGTGGGGTCATCGTGCGCGGCGTGCGTGAGTACTTCGCGCGCGAGACCGATCCGGGCGTCTGAACCGGTCTGAGAGGCGACCGTGCTCTACAGGCTCTTGGCCGATGTCGTTGTTGTCGTGCACGCGTTCTTCGTTCTCTTTGTGGTCTTGGGCGGTCTGACGGTGCTGCGCTGGCCCAGGCTGGCCTGGCTGCATCTGCCGGCCGCGGGCTGGGGGGCGCTGATCGAGTTCACCGGCGTCATCTGCCCGCTGACGCCGCTCGAGAAGTGGCTCCGGCTGCGCGCCGGCGGGGCCCCGTACGAGGGCGGCTTCATCGAGCACTACCTGCTGCCGATCCTCTATCCCCCGGGTCTGACGCGTCAGACCCAGATCGTGCTCGGTCTGATCGTGGTGGCGGTCAATCTGGTGGTCTACGGCCTGCTGGTTCGTCGCTGGGCGGCGGCGCGGCGACCCGCCGCCTGATCGCTGGTATATTTCCCCGTCGTGAAGCCCCTCGTCGCAGTGGTCATGGGCTCGCGCTCGGACTGGTCGGGCGCCATGGAGCACTGCGCCTCCACCCTGGAGGAGCTGTCGGTGCCGCACGACGTGCGCATCCTCTCGGCCCATCGCACTCCCGAGGAGCTGGTGGCCTACGTTCGCCGGTCCGAGGCCGACGGCGTCGAAGTCTTCATCGCCGCCGCGGGCGGAGCGGCCCATCTGGCAGGCGTCGTGGCCGGCCACACCCTCAAGCCGGTGGTCGGGGTGCCGATGCAGTCGAGCGCTCTCCAGGGGCTGGACTCGCTCCTGTCGACCGTGCAGATGCCGGCCGGGATCCCGGTGGCGACGCTGGCCATCGGCAAGGCCGGAGCCGTCAACGCCGCTCTCTTCGCCGCCCAGATCCTGGCGGGCTCGCGGCCGGAGCTGGCGGCCGCGCTGCGCCAGCATCGCGAAGCGCGGCGCCAGCGGATCGCGGCCGACCCCGATCCCCGGCAGCCACCGCCGGCGTAGAGGTTAGAGGTGCGCCAAAGACCGTTTCTCGCGCTCGTGGCGCTGGTTGTTGGCGCCGCGGTGGTGATCGCTTCGCCCGGCGCGGCGGCCGACTCGGGGCTCGATCCCGAGGCCCTGCGCAGAGCGGCAGAGCTGCGCGACAGCGCCCACGCCGGGAGCGGCGCCTATGAGCTCCTGCGCTCGCTGACGGTCGAGGCTGCGCCGCGTTTTGCCGGCACGCCGGGCGATCGGGCCGGCGTCGAGTGGGGGTTGGCGACCATGCGGCGGCTGGGTTTCGATGAGGTCCGTGCCGAGCCGGTCACCGTGCCGCGCTGGGTGCGCGGCGACGAGGCGGGCTGGATACTCGATCCGTCGCTCCGCTCGGTGGTCCTCGCGGCCCTCGGCGGCAGCGTCGGCACACCGGACCCGGACCTCACCGCCGAGGTCGTCGCCGTGGTGGACCTCGACGAGCTGGAGGCGCTGCCGGCCGCGGCGGTAGCCGGCAAGATCGTCTTCTTCACCCGGCGCATGGAACGCACCCGCGAGGGCTCGGGCTACCGGCCCACCGCGCGGGCGCGCGGTGCGGGGCCCTCCGCGGCGGCCGCCAAGGGCGCCGTCGGCATGCTCATGCGTTCGGCCGGCACGTCCACCAACCGCATCGCCCACACCGGGGCGACCCGCTACGAGGAGGACGTGCCGCGAATCCCGGCCGCTGCCCTCTCCCATCCCGACGCCGACGTGCTCGAGGCCCGGCTGGCGATGGGCGATCCGGTGCGTTTCCGCCTGCGCCTCACCTCGCGCTATCTCGCCGCCGCCCCGTCGGCCAACGTCATCGGCGAGGTCCGTGGCCGCGAGCGGCCGGACGAGGTCGTGCTTCTGGGCTGCCATCTGGACTCGTGGGATCTGGGCGAAGGGGCGCAGGACGATGGGGCGGGCTGCGCCATCGTCATCGAGGCGGCGCGCCGGATCGGTCAGCTACCCGTGCGGCCCCGCCGAACCGTCCGGGTGGTGCTGTTCGCCAACGAGGAGTTCGGCCTCTCCGGCGCCCGCGCCTACGGCGCGGCGCACGCGGCTGACATCGGCAACCACGCCATCGGCGCCGAGTCGGATCTGGGCTCCGGACGGGTCTGGCAGGTCAGCTCGAAGGTAGCGTCGGAAGCACTGCCAGTGGTTGACGCCATCGCCACGGTGCTCGCACCGCTGGGCATCGAGCGGGGAGACAACGAGGCCCGGGGCGGCGCTGATCTGCGGCCCATGCGGGCCGCCGGAATGCCGGTTCTTTCGTTACGGCAGGACGCGACGAAGTACTTCGACGTGCATCACACGGTCAATGACACCCTGGCGCAGGTAGACCGGGAAGAGCTGGACCAGAACGTTGCCGCCTACGTGGCGGCGGCCTATCTGGCGGCCGAGGCGGCGGCCGATTTCGGGCCGCTGCCGCCTGAAGCCGGGCCCTGACGGGCGAACTTGCCGGCGCCCTTGTCGGCATCGAGCCCAACCGGGTAGGGCGGTTGGCACCTCGGTTGCAGCTCGACTTTCCCTTCCGTGGTGTGCCACTTCGATCGGTGTCACTATGAGCCCATCCACGACCATAGGAGAGTCCCCATGATCCCCAGCCCAAATCGCTTAGTTTCCGTCTTCCTGGTCGTGCTCGGTCTGGCGGCCGGCGCCGCGGCTCAAATCGGCTCGACCGGCAGCACTCCGTCGACCTTTCCGGGTAACACCGACCGTATTCTCTACGGGACGACCTACCAGCAACGGCTGTCGCTGCTCTGGATCTCGAACTTCGAAGGCGTGACGGTGGTCCAGGGCAAGATGTTCCGACCGCTGCCGATGCACCGGGTCACCACCGCCGTCACCGGTCGCAAGTCCCCGGAGGGATCGAAGAAAGAGGCCAAGATGATGCAGATTGGCAGCTCCTCCGGCGAGAAGGCGTTCGAGCAGCTGCTGGTCGCCTCCTACCCCCTGACCGTCCGCAGCACCTTCCGAGTGCCCGAGAGACTCCCCAAACAGGGCAAGTCGCTGACTCTCAAGGAGCCGCCGGCGCCCGGCAACTCCGTGCGGGTGTTCTGCACTCTCGACGGGGAGGAGAAGACCAAGTGTCTGGCGACGCCGGAGACCTTCGATCCGCTGGACCAGGGCACCTGTCAGAGACTCGCGGAAGAGTCGGAGCGGATCGACGCCGCCGCGTGCGAGGGGCTACCGGAGCAGTCGCCGATAGCCGATCTGCTGACGCTCGAGGACCTGGGCTAGCCAGCCTTGTAGCCGTCTGTCCGGGAGCTCGGCGGCGCTCTGCGGGGTTGGCCCTGGTGGACTTCGACCGACGGCAGTTTCTGAGGCCCCGGTGCGGAGTGCCTCACCCGGGCGCGCGCCGGCGGCGCGAGACACCCGCTCGTAACGGCAATGGGTAGACTTGCGCGCCGGAGCCGACATGCTCGACGCCACATACGCGGACAAGCTCCGCCGTCTGGAAGCGGACACCCTGCTGCCGCATATCGACTCCGAGAGCCGGGGGTTCGTGCGACAGGCGGCGCTGGCGCACCGCTTCACGTTTCAGGAGCTGCGCCGGGTGGCCGAGGCGGCCCGCGATCTAGAGATGTGGTGCGAAGAGCCTTTCGGCGCCTGGTGGCGGCGCGCCGAGCGGGAGATCGGAGGCCAGGGCCGCGAGCGCAAGAAGGCGCTTCTGAACCGCCTCGATCGGCACATGCGGCGGCTCGCGACGGCCGCCAAGACGTACCCCGCGGAGGGACTCGAGGCCCCGCCCCGGCGGCGTGTCCGCCTCGAACGCCGCGCCACCGAGGCCCAGGTCTTCGGCCTCTGCCCCGCCTACTCCGAGGAGACGGTCTGTTGCGGCCTGCGGACCCTGGATGCGGTGCGCGGCTGCAGCTTCGGCTGCAGCTACTGCACGATCCAGACGTTCTACGGCGAGGTCGCCGAGCTCGAGAACGGCCTCGCCGAGAAGCTCGACGCGATCGAGCTCGATCCCGATCACCTCTACCACATCGGCACCGGCCAGGCCTCGGACTCGCTCATCTGGGGCAACCGCGACGGCGTGCTCGATGCCCTGCTGGGCTTTGCCCGCCGCCACCCCAACGTGGTGCTCGAGCTCAAGACCAAGTCGGACAACGTCCGGCCGCTGCTCGACCGCGCCGATCTTCCCGCCAACGTCGTCTGCAGCTGGTCGCTCAACACCGATACGGTGATCCGCAACGAGGAGCACGGCACCGCTTCGCTCGAGCGCCGCCTGGCGGCCGCCCGCCGCATGGCCGACCGCGGGTCGCGCGTCGGCTTCCACTTCCATCCGATGGTCTTCTACGACGGCTGGCGTGAAGAGTACGCGGAGATCGCGGCGCGGCTCCTCGGGACCTTCTCGCCCCGCGAGGTGCATTTCGTCTCCATGGGCGCCGTCACGTTCATCAAGCCGGTGGTGCGGCAGATCCGGCGCCGCGGTGGCGCCACCAAGATCCTGCAGATGAACCTGGTGCCCGACCACAACGGCAAACTGACCTATCCGGACGAGACCAAAGTGGAGCTCTTCGGCAGCCTCTTCGACCGCCTCGCCCCGTGGCACGACGAGGTCTTCTTCTACCTCTGCATGGAGGCGGCGCCGATCTGGGAGCGGGTCCTGGGTCGGGCCTACCCGACGAACGCCGAGTTCGAGCGGGCGTTCGCCAGTCACTGCCTCGGCTGAAACCCGGCCTACCGACGGCCCGAGACCATGCTCTCGACGTAGAGCGACTTCATCTGCTGGCGGGCCAGCCGCTGTTTCACCGGCGGCGCCTTCAACACGACGCCGAGGATGGCAGCCATCGCTCGATGGCTGGCCAGCGCGTGGTTGTCGAAGATCAGGTTCTGCAGCTTGCCGCGCTCGATCGCCATCATCACCGCCCTCTGGGTGGAGTCGACGGGTGTGATCACGCGCTCGGGTCGGGGCTCGAGCCGGATGGCGTCGACACCGCAGTTGCGAACGCAGACGCCGCAGCCCAGGCAGAACCGCTCGTCCAGGTGGGCTTTGCGCTTCTTGGGCCGCTGGGGGTCGTTCGCCGAGACCACCGACATCGCTTCGACCGGGCAGACGTCGACGCACTTGGCGCAGCCGTTGCAGGTCTCACGGTCGACCCGGGGAAGGAAGTTCGAGGTGTGGATCGGGTTGAGCAGGCCGAAGCGCCGCGCGGCGGTCATCGCCTCGCAGCAGCAGCCGCAGCAGTTGCAGACGAAGTTGACGCGGCGCTGCACGTTCTCGCCGAACTGGACGAGGTTCTGCTCCTGCGCCTGCTGCAGCAGGTCGAGCCCTTCCGCCGCGTCCATCTGGCGAGCGATGCCGTGCTTGACCAGGGACTGGGCGGTCGAGTTGAACGTCATGCAGATCTCCATGGGCGCATCGCAGACCCGATCCATGTGCTGCATCTTGTGGCGGCAGTAGCACAGGCCCACGCCACGGTGCTTGGCGGTGGTGACCACCTCGCTGGCGCGCTCGTAGTCGAGCACGTGGATGCCGTTGTCGGCGGGTAGCGCTCGCTCCTGGACGAAGACCCTTCCGAGCTGGGTCTGGCCGGTTGTGAAGAGCGCCTTGATGAACTCCTCTTCGACGTTCAGATACTGGTAGAAGAGCTCGGAGAGCAGCTTCTGGTCCAACTCCCCGTGCAGGCGCATGAGCGAGAACTCGAAGAAGCCGGCCATCGGTGGCGGCAGGACGTATCGTTGCCGGCCCTCCTGGTCCTCGACGTCGAGCAGGACACCTCGGCTCGCCAAAGCGTCGAGCACCCTACGGGTTTCGAGCCGGGACAACTTCCAGGCGCGGGCGGCCCGCTTCGCGGTGAACGGGCGAATCGGCAGGAGGGCCACCAGGCCGGCCTCCTTTTCGCTGAAGAGGAGCTTCAGGATCGCGTGGAGGACGTCGGAAGGCGGCGCCCCCTGGGGGAACCGATTCAGCCGGTCGACGAGCTCCGCATAGCCCGACTTGACGGTCTGATGTGCCATTTCACCCCCTCGCGACCCGGCGGAGTGGCAAGACCGGGTCGTGTGCGGGACCAGTCTGGCCGGATCGGAGGCCGGCTGCCACGCCCCGTCGGGTAGCCCGCCGCGGCGCTCTGGAAGCGAGCCTTGGGGGGTGGTCTTCACTGCCGCGGCGCGGCCGAAGGCCTCGGCCGAGTCCACCCGATGAACGAAGAGCTCGACTGCGCGTTCACGAGCCGTTGCCTCGGCTGAGCGGCCTCGGTGTGGGGTAGTCCTTTGCGTTCGAAAACGCGATGTGGTAATTAACTGAAGCACTCACAACGTCAGTCGGAGGGAGGGAGCGCAATGCCGGGACGGCAGAGGAAACCCGGGAGTCGGATTCGCAGGGCTCCGTTGGGCGAGGCGCGGATAGTCCTCGGGTCAGAGCCGCTCGACGTCGTCGGCTCCAGGGTACTGCGCCGAGCCGCGTCGCAGCACTTCCGCATCCTCCGTCCGGCGGACCTCGTCGTGCTCGACGTCCTCGGCTACGATCTCGAGCTGCGCGTCGACAACGACGGTCCGGCGCTGCACCCGCTGAGCGGCAGCGCCCGTCTCGAGGTCCGCTACACCTTCCAGCACCTGCTCGAGACCGCCGAGGTCGACAAGGACGCTCCGCCGCACGCCCACAGCGTGCCCATTCAGTGTTGGGCGGCCCATGGCAGCCGGTTGGTGTTCGCAGTGCCGACCGGTGAGCGGATCGCCTACAGCGTCGAGGGCGTCCTGGCGGCGATCTCCAGGCTGTCGCTGCTGGTCGCTCCGCTGGCCACGCC
>CALZJC010000031.1 GCA_945787525.1 Thermoanaerobaculia bacterium
GAGCCACGGCCAGCCGATTCTCCAGTACGACATCAAGAGCCGCGGTGCCGAGGCCTATCTGGCCCTGGCGCGCGAGCTCCTGGGGAGGGCGGCGTGAGCCGACGCCGGGGACTCGGCCGCGGGCTCGACGCGCTGCTCGAGCCGGAGCGGGTCGTCCGCAGCCTCCCTCTTTCGGGGCTCAAGCCCAACCGGCTGCAGCCGCGCGCCGACTTCGACGAACAGGGGCTGGCCGAGCTGGCCGCCTCGATTCGTGCACAGGGCATCGTGCAGCCGATCGTCGTAGCGCAGGAGGACGACGGGGGCTATGTGATCGTCGCCGGCGAGAGGCGCTGGCGGGCTGCCCGCCGGGCCGGCCTCGACGAGGTTCCGGTCGTGGTGCGACAGGTGGCCGACGATCGCGAGCTGCTGGAGGCCGCGCTGGTCGAGAATCTCCAGCGCAGCGATCTGAACCCGCTCGAAGAGGCGGAAGCCTATCGGGCGCTGCAGGAACGCTTCGACCTGTCGCAGGAGGAGATCGCGGTGCGGGTCGGCAAGGGTCGCTCGACGGTCGCCAACCGGCTGCGTCTGCTGCGGCTGCCGGGCGAGGTCCAGGAGCATCTGCGCGCTGGCCGGCTCACCGCCGGCCAGGCGCTGCCGCTGGTCGCGGTGGAGACCGAAGAAGAGCTCCTGCGACTGGCCAAACGGGCGGTGGCACAGGGCTTGAGCGCGCGCCAGGTAGAGAAACAGGCGGCGGGCCGCAAGGGTGGAGGCCGGCGTCGCCGGCCGCAGGATCCGGACACCGAGGCTGCGGCCGAGCGCCTGACGCGTCGTCTACAGACGCGGGTCGAGATACTCCGGGGTCGCCGGGGCGGCACGGTGCGCCTCCATTTTCACTCCGAAGAAGAGCTCATGCGGCTGTACGAGCTGCTGATGGGTCAGAAGGGACGGTCATGATGTTCAAATCCGAGGGAGAGCGCGGCGATCTGAACGGGTTTCTCGACGCGGGCAGCCAGATCGAAGGCGACCTGCATTTCGACGACACCTTCCGAGTGGACGGCCGGCTGTCCGGCAAAGTGATCTCGAAGGGCGATCTGGTCGTCGGTGATCAGGGTAGGGTGGAAGGCGAGATCCACGTCGGCCGCATCTTCATCTCCGGCACCGTCCGGGGCAGCGTGCAGGCCGTCCAGCGGGTCGAGATCACTGCCCGGGGCAAGGTGCATGCGGATCTGGAGACGCCCTCGCTGATAATCGAAGACGGGGCGTTTTTCGAGGGCCGTTGCAGCATGGGCAAGGAAAGCCCGCAGGCCGCGGGGGAACGGCCGGTGGTAGCCCGGATGCCCCTCAATCAGGAGCGCTGAACGGGTTTGGCGGCGGCGGCTGAGCCGGCGGCGGCGCCGCCGGCTGGCTTGCCAGCGTGTCGTAGGACGGCACCAATGTAAGGGGGCTGCGGGCCAGAAAGACGTTCTCGAAGGCACCGGTGAGGACCTCGCCGTCGAGGTCGCGGGCGATCGGCAACCCCATCGCGTAGAGCAGGGTCGGCATGATGTCGACCAGTGCGGCCCGATTCAGCAGCTTGCCGGCCTGAACGCCCTCGCCCACCAGCAGCAGCAGGCCGTCCGGGGCCCCTGCGGCCAGCCCCTCGAGGCCGCGGCCGGTCAACGAGCGCCAGAGCCGGCCGACACCCGCTGGCGGGGCGTAGCCGTGGGCCGAGACCACGGCCAGCAGGCGGCGTTCGCCCAGGTGGTTCCAGCTGCGCTCGAGAAAACCGTCGAGGTGCCGATAGTAGGCGACCAGCGACTCGGCGGCCCGCAGATGGGCGCGCTTCTGCGAGCCTTCGAACTGGGCGCGGGAGTAGCCGCCGAAGTAGCGGCTCGACACCGTGCCCAGCCCGGGCAGCATGACGAATCGGGCGCGAGTCACCGGGCGCTGGTCCCACAAGAAATCGCTCAGTGACTGACGCCAGCGGTCCTCGGCCACCGCCTCCAGGAGAGGGTAGGGCACCTGCTCACCTAGGCCCGAGGCGAGCTCGGGATCGAGCTCCTCGGGAGCGACGCCGAACAGCAGACCGCGCTCGGCGAGCTCGGTCGGCGCGGCGCTCCCAAGGCTGGCGGAACCGCCGAAGTACTGATCCGAGAAGGCAAAGTCCAGCCCCTCCGGCACCGGGGTGCTGGCCGGCCAACCCAGCATGCCCGTCGGTACGCCGAGGCGTCCGAGGATCTCCCATAGCACCAGCGAGCGCCGCAGGCCGGCGTCCACCGGCCGTGAGCCGAGCAGCAGGCCTCCCCACGTCGCAAAACCGACGTGCGCCGGTTGCAGCCGAAGCGGAACGCCGCCGGCGAGGAATCGCGCCGGAAAGACCTCGTCGCCCGAGATGCCGTGCTTGAACGGCAGCTTGCCGGAAGCCAGCGTCGTCCACTGCGCAGCCGGCTCGATGGGAGAGAAGCTCTCCAGTCGGGCGTAGGCTCCCTGTTTGAGCAGGCGGGCGAAAAACGGCAGGCGACCCTGCTCGGCGAGCGGCAACACTGCGTCCAGCGTGGCGCCGTCGAGCCCCACCACCAGCAGGTCGGGGCGCGGCTCCAGCTCGACGGCCGAGGGCAGCGGCGTCGGTCGCGGCCGCGGCCGAAACGCCTCGCGCCGCTCGCCGACGAGATAGATCGTGAGCAGCGCCAGGCCGGTCATGCCCACCCGGCTGCGAATGCCGTACGCACGGCGCTGCATGCTGTGCGACAGCGCCGTGTAGAAGAAGATCAGGGCGGCCAGGCCGAGTCCGAACGCCGCTTTGATCAGGCGCACGTTGATTCCGGGCGGCAGGAAGAGCGAGAACCGCGACGCGTTGCTGCCGTCGAGCAGTGCCGCGGTGGCGAGGACCGCCGTCATCGCCCAGGGCAGTATGCGTCTCGCCCGCCGCGGCCGGCCCCAGGCGAAAGGTGACAGCAGCGCCGTCGACACGGCCCCGAGCAGACTGCCGAAGACCAGGCAGGCGCGCGCCAGCGGTAGCAGTCCGAAGGGCAGGTCGGGATTGAGAAAGAACAGCAACCCGGCGAGATGGATGCCCGCCATCAGGCCGGGAAGAAAACCGAGTGCCAGCACCTCCATGTTGGGGTGTGCGAGCAGGAAGCGGCCGCGTGCTGGCGTGGACGGCAAGGAGGGGCCTCTGCTAACCTGCCGATCTCGGAGCCAAGACCCTGCCGGCTTTGCTGCGCGGCCGGTCGATCGAGCCGATGTTAGCAAACCAGGAGGCGTCCGGCGGTTCGGCCGAGGGCGCGTCGGCGGCAACCGCGGGGCGGCTTCATCGCCTGCTTCTGCGACTGGACGCAGAACGGGCACATGGTCTGGCGCTGGCCGGCCTGCGGGCGGCCGCCGGCGTGCCGATCCTGCGAGCGCGGTTGGCAAGGCGCTACCGATTTGTCGACCGGCGGCTCGAGCAGCGGCTGCTCGGGGCCCGTTTCCCGAACCCGATCGGCCTTGCTGCCGGCTTCGACAAGGACGCCCTGGCGATCTCGGGCTTCGAGTCGCTCGGCTTCGGCTTTGTCGAGGTCGGCACGGTGACGCCGCTGCCGCAGGCGGGTAATCCGCGGCCGCGTCTCTTCCGGCATCCGCGGCAGGCCAGTCTGCAGAACGCCATGGGCTTCAACAACCGGGGGCTCCGAGCGCTCGCGAAGCGCCTCGAGGGCCGGCCCGGCGGCAACCCCCTGGGGGTCAACATCGGCCGCAACAAAGAGACCGCGCCGGACCAGGTGGCGGCCGACTATCGCCGGGTGGCGGCCCGCCTGTCGGGCCGCTGCGACTACCTCGTGGTCAACGTCTCATCGCCCAACACGCCGGGGCTGCGCGACCTGCAGGAACGCGGCCGGCTGGGAAAGCTGCTCGCGGCGGTGCGCGAATCCACCGAGACGCCGTTTCTGGTCAAGCTGTCACCCGATCTGGATCTGGCGCTGGCGGTGAGCCTGGCCGCGGCGGCGGTGCAGGAGGGCGCCGCCGGGGTGGTGCTGACCAACACCACCGTGGACTACTCCCTGCTACCGGGAGCGGTGGCGCCGGGCGGCCTGAGCGGTCGCGTGCTCCGCGAGCGCAGCTTCGAGATGCTCCGCGCGGTGGCGCGAGAGCTGTTCGGCCGCTGCCTGCTGATCAGCGTGGGCGGCGTCGAGACGGCCGAAGACGCATATCGCCGACTGCGCCACGGGGCCTCGCTCGTCCAGCTGTACACGGCCCTGGTCTACCGGGGTCCGCGGCTGGTTCGGACCCTCAACCAGGGGCTCGTGCGGCTGCTCGAGCGCGACGGGGCGAGCAGTATCGCCGAGGTGATAGGAATGGACCTCTAAGTGGACCGGAACGGCCACTACAAGCTATAGATAAGTATTCAGGTGGACCCAGAATTGCCGTAATGCACACCGGAAGCTTTCCAGGTGGATATTTCTTTCTCTTGAGGAGTGTGCCCAGATGAGTGAAGAGGTCCTTTCCAGGGTGGCCGTGGCGCTCGACACGGACGATCGTGCTCAGCTGCGCGACTGGGCGGCCTACTTCGGGCCCCGGGTCGGAGTGCTCAAGGTGGGGCTCGAGGCGTTCGTGCGTTGGGGGCCCGAGGTGGTCGCCGAAGTGCGGGAGAAGGCGGCGGCGGTCTTTCTCGACCTCAAGCTGCACGACATCCCCAACACCGTGGCTGGAGCGGTGGCCGGTGCGCAAGCGGCAGGCGCCGACTATCTCACCGTGCATGCCGGTGGCGGATCGGCCATGCTGGCCGCCGCCGCGGCAGCGGCGGACCGCGTTCGTCTGCTGGCGGTGACCCTGCTGACGCATCTCGATGCCGCGGCGCTCGACGAGCTCGACCTGGCCGGCGACAGCCGGCGGCGGGTGCGGTCCTGGGCGATGCTGGCCCGCCGGGCCGGCTGCGCCGGAGCCGTCTGTTCGCCGCTGGAGGTCGCCGGGTTGCGGGCGGCGGCGCCGCCTCCGTTCCTGCTGGTGACGCCAGGGATCCGCTTCGGCAGCAGCCCGGAGGCCGCCGCCGGCGACGATCAGCGCCGGGTGGCGACCCCGAGTGCGGCCATGGCGGCCGGTGCCGACCTGCTGGTCGTTGGACGGCCGCTGACCCGTGCCGCAGATCCGGGGCGCGCCCTGGCCCGGCTGGAGGAGGAGATGCTGGCCGCCGGCAATTCGCTGCGAGGCCGGTGAGAAGGGCAGGCTGGCAGCCGAGCTTCAGAAGACGAAGACCTGACGGTCGACTTTGAGGTCGAAATGCCAGTTATAGGTGTAGCCGAGCACATTCACCGGTGCGATGAACTTGCACCGCACGTGGATGACGCCGCCCTTCTTCGTCACCGTGATGTCGTTCGCGGTCACCGGCAGCTCGAGCTGCTTGGCCCGATTCAAGACACGGGTCTTGATCGCGGTGGACGAGACCCGCGCCCCGAATCGTGCCTGATCGTCCATGTAGTCGTACAGCTGAGTGGAGGCCAGCTTGACCGGGAGCGCCCTGTAGGCGACGAGCCCTGCGAGCAGCAGGACCGCCAGCCAGAGGATGCACCCGACTTTGCCTTCGCCGAGGCCTGCGGTTCGTCTCACTTTCGCTCTCCAGGGAATAGTCTAGCAGCCGCCGACAGACGCTAGCCTGCCCTTCTCACCGAATCTCTACTGCAACGCCGAATCTGCCCGCATCTGCTGCGTTCTGCTCGGTCGGCCATCCTCGGCGTACTTCGAGCACGCCTGCGGTGACCTCGGTCGCCAGGCCTTGCATCTGCAGACAGCTGCGGCATTTCGCTACGAGACCGGTGGGAAGGGCCACTAGCGCACGATGCGGAAGCTCCGGCCCCAGCGAGTGCCGGTGAAGAAGTTGGTGAAGACGTAGCCGAGCTGTCTCGCCTTGTTCCAAATACCGGGCCAGGCAAGCGATTCGCGCGGCGCCCTGAAGGACCAGTAGATCATGAAGGCGCGGCCTTTGATGTAGCGCTCCGGCACCGGCCCCCAGAAGCGCGAGTCGTTGGAGTTGTCGCGGTTGTCGCCGAGAAAGAAGTAGTGACCCGGCGGCACGGTGTAGGGGCCGAAGTTGTCGCGGTTGCGCAACGCCTCTCGCAAGAACCGCGAGCCCGGATAGATCTGGCTGTCGTTGTGGTACGTGTAGGAGTCGTCGTCGACTTCCTGGCCGTTGATGAAGAGGCGTTTGTCGACCAGCTCCAGCGTGTCGCCCTCGATGCCGACGCAGCGCTTGATGAAGTCACGGCTCGGCTCCTCGGGAAAGCGGAAGACCGCCACGTCTCCTCGCCTGAGCGGCCGCATCGGTAACAGCACCTTTTCGATCCCCGACCGCCACGGACCGTAGGCGAACTTGTTGACCAGGATGTGATCACCGACCAGCAGGTTCTGCTCCATCGAACCGGTCGGGATCTTGAAGGCCTGTGCCACATAGGTGCGCGCGAAGGTGGCGAAGAGCACCGCGATGAGCAGTGCCTCCAGGTACTCCCGGACGAGCGAGCGGCGCACGGTGGTCAGCGGACGAGGTGGAATGTCCGCGACCAGCGAGTGTGGGTGAAGAAACCCAATGCGGTGCGGAAGACCTGAGCCAGCTTGCTGCCCCAGCCGTGCCACTCGCCGTCCGGTGTCTCGCCGGCGTAGGACCAGTAGATCAGCAGGGCACGGCCCTTGACGTAGTGCTCCGGCACCAGCCCCCAGTAGCGCGAATCGTACGACTGATCGCGGTTGTCACCCATGCAGAAATAGCCGCCGTCCTCGACCGTATAGGGGCCGAAGTTGTCTCGCGCGCGGCCCGCCGGCGCCACGTCCGGGCGGTTGGCGTAGACCCGCGCGTCGCGGTGCACGGTATAGGCCGCGTCGTCCACCCACTCGCCGTCGACGTAGAGATCCTTGTCGACGATGCGGACCGCGTCGCCCGGACGACCGATGCAGCGTTTCACCATGTCGACCCGCGGTCGCTCGACCGAGCGGAAGATCACCACGTCGCCGCGGTCCACCGACCGATGTGGCAGCAGGCGCGCCAGGGGCCCGGTCGGCGGCTGGCCGTAGATGAACCGGTTGACGAACAGGTGATCGCCGATCAGCAGGGAGTCCTCCATCGAGGCACTGGGGATGTAGAAGGTCTTCACCAGAAAGGTGTTGGTGAACCCCAGGAAGATCAGCGCGATGATCAGCGCCTCGAGGTACTCGCGCACGGTGGAGCTCTTCTTCGCCACGGCCGCCTAGCCTATCGCGCCTGGCCCGCAGAGGATTGAGCCGGCCGTCCAGCGCCTCTGCCAGCCGGCGTGTCGGCTCGCCGCGGCCGCGCGAGGAGCCGCCGGGAGGCTCGAGCCGACGCCCGCCAGCGCAGAAGAACTTGACTTCCGACGCTGCAGCGGAATCACTCAACGGACTGGCTAAGACATTTTGAATCAGTAACTTGTACCAGCGCATCGCGGTTGGCATCCAGCTTGATCCCGGACCTGGCGGAACCGGAGAAGGAGGTGCGCCGAGGACGAGAACGACACTGACCGACGGTAGGACCCGGGGGCCGAGCGGCCCCCGGCCATCTTCAACCTGCAAGAGAAGGAGCAACGGAATGCTTAGCAAGACACGTCATGTCGCCTGGATGCTGATGATCGCGCTGGTCGCGACCGGCCTGGGCGCCGCCGCCGGTGCGGCGGAGGGGAAGATCAACATCAACGCCGCGAGCGTCGAGCAGCTCGCCCTGTTGCCGCGAATCGGGCCGGCGGTCGCCCAACGGATCATCGAGTTCCGCGAGGAGAACGGCGACTTCAAGTCGGCCGAGGACCTGATGCTGGTGCGCGGCATCGGCGAGAAGACCTACGAGCGGTTGGCGCCCTATATCGCGCTCAGCGGCAAGACCACGCTGAGCGAGAAGGTGCGCTCGAGCCGGGGCGACGCCGAGGGAGACGAACGGCGCTGATCCGGGGGCGGAGCGGGGCTCTGCCCCCGCTCCGCCCGTCCACCGGAGGTATGCGGAATGCGCGATCGGGCCGGCGGCTATCAGCTCCTCGAGGCGCTTGTCGGCGCCGCCATCATCATGCTCACCGCCGGCTTCCTGTTGCCGCCGCTGCTGCGCCTCGCCGATGGGCGGCGGGTCCGCCTCGCCGCCGCCGAGCTGACGGGGGTGTTGCGCGAAGCCCGGTCGAACGCGATCCGCCACAACTGCCGCGTCGGCGTCAAGTTCCTGGTCGAGGACAAGCAGGTGCGCTGGACCCTCTACCGCGACGGTGACGGCGACGGTGTGCTGAACCGAGACATCGACTCCGGGGTCGATCCGCCGCTGGGCCTCCCGCGTACCCTCACCCATCTCGGCCGCCATGTCCGCTTCGGCTTTCCGCCCGGCGCGCCACCGCGCGACCCGGGAGATCCTCGCCGACGCATGCGGCGGCTCGACGACCCCATCCGCCTCAACCGATCCGACATCGCCTCTTTCGGGCCTCTCGGCGGGTCGACCCCGGGGTCCCTCTACGTCACCGACAGCAACCACCACCTGGCGGCCGTGCGGATCTTCGGCCGCACCGGCAAGGTCAAGGTCTTGCGCTGGGACGCGATCGAAGATCGCTGGCGCTAGCCTGCCGGACGGGCGACTCGCCGAGGGGCGCCCGGCGGCGCCACGTGCTAGCTTGCGGCCCCATGCCGGCCGCAGACGAGTATCCGCTCGAGCCCTCACGGGCGGCGCTTCGCCGGATGCTCGACATCGCGGCGCAAAGGGTCCTCGACCACGTCGAGAGCCTGGCCGAGCAGGACGCCTCATACTCCGGCGGCGGCGAGGAGTTGGCCGCCGCGGTCAGCGAGCCGCTGCCCGAGACCGGGCAGCCGTTCGAAGGGCTGATGGACCTGCTGTTCGATCAGCTGATTCCCAGGAGCTACAACACCGCCGGCCCCGGCTTTCTGGCCTACATCCCGGGCGGCGGCCTGGTGGAGTCGGCCCTGGCCGATCTGGTAGCCGACGTCACCAACCGCTATGTCACCGTCTGGCTGGCCGCCCCCGGCCTCTATCAGCTCGAGGCGAACGTCGTCCGCTGGTTCTGCGAGATGCTCGGCTACGGGGAGGATGCCGGCGGCTTTCTCACCAGCGGCGGCTCTCTCGCCAACCTGAGCGCCGTCGTTGTGGCGCGGCGGGAGAGGCTGCCAGAGCAGTTCCTGGGCGGTACGATCTACGTCTCCGACCAGGTCCACCACTCGGTCGTCAAGGCGGCGACCCTGGCCGGCTTTCCGGCGCGCAACGTGCGCCGCGTCCCGGTGGACCAGGGCTTCGCCGTCCGTCTCGATCGCCTGGAGGAGGCGATCGACGCCGATCGCCAGTCGGGACTCGAGCCGTTCATGGTGGTAGCTAGCGCCGGCACCACCAACACCGGCGCCATCGACGACCTGCCGGCGCTGGCCGCGCTGGCGCGGCGCGAGGGTCTGTGGCTACATTGCGACGCCGCCTACGGAGGGTTCTTTGCGCTGACCGAGCGGGGCCGGGACCGGCTGCGCGGCATCGACGAAGCCGACTCCATCACCCTCAATCCCCACAAGGGTCTCTTCCTCCCCTACGGAACCGGCTGCTTGCTGGTCCGCGACGTCGCGGCACTCGAGCGCGCCCACGGCCTGCGTGGAGAGTACATGCCGCCTTCGGCGGGCGGGCCGGGCCGGCCGGACATCTGCGACATCTCGCCCGAGCTGTCGCGGGACTTCCGCGGTCTCAGGGCCTGGCTGCCGCTCAAGCTGCACGGTGTCGCCGCCTTTCGGCAGCAGCTGGACGAGAAGCTGGACCTCGCCGAATGGGCCGAGCGCCGGCTGGATGAGACTCCGGGTATCGAGATCGTGGCCCGGGCGCGACTTTCGCTGGTGGCGTTCCGGCTGCGGCCGGCGGGCCTCGAGGGCGAGGACCTGGACGCGCTGAACCAGCGGCTGCTGGAGCGCATCAACGCGCGGCAGAACGTCTTTCTCACCGGCACCGTGGTCGATAGCGGCTTCGTGCTGCGCATCTGCGTGCTCAGCTTCCGCACCCATTTGGAGCACATGCAGATCGCCCTGCGCGACATCGAAGCAGCCATCGAAGAGGTGCTCGAGGAGTTTCGCGCCTGAGCTCCGATACGCCAGCGGGCCGCGGCAGCTGGGCCTCGGGCCTGGGATTCGTGCTCGCCGCCGCCGGGGGGGCCATCGGCCTCGGCAATCTCTGGCGCTTTCCCTACGTCACCGGGGAGAACGGCGGTGGGCTGTTCGTGGTCGTCTACCTGGCCGCTATCGGGCTGGTGGGCCTGCCGATCCTGATCATCGAGATCGTGCTCGGCCGCGCCTCTCGTCACTCGGCGGTGGGGGCCTTTGGGGTGCTCCTCGGCCGGCGCACGGGCTGGCAGGCGCTGGGCTGGCTGGGCGTGGCCGCGGCCAGCATGGCCCTGTCGTGCTACGCGGTGGTCGCGGGGTGGTCGATCCACTACCTGGTGCTGGCGGCGCGCGGCGCACTCGCCGGCGTCACGGCGGACCGGGTCCAGAGCATGTTCGGCGCGCTGTACACCGACGCCGGCTGGAACCTGGCGTGGGCGCTGGTCTTCATGGCGGTCACGGTCGGAGTGGTCCTGGGCGGCGTGCGCAAGGGGATCGAGCGCTGGGCCCGGTTTCTGATGCCGGCCCTGTTCTGCATCCTGCTGGTGCTGCTGGGGCGGGCGATCACCCTCGACGGCTTCCGGCCCGGGTTCGATTTCGTCTTCGCGCTGCGCGCCGACCAGCTCACGCCGGCAGGCGTTCTCGAAGCGCTGGGTCACGCCTTCTTCACGCTCGGCGTGGGCGTCGGTTCGATGCTGACCTACGGCAGCTACCTCGACCGCAAAGCGCATCTGGTCAAGGACGCTCTCGCGGTCGCCGGCCTCGACACCCTGGTGGCGCTGGCCGCCTGCGTCATCATCTTCCCGATCGCTTTCACCTACGGGCTGGAGACCGCCCACGGCCCGGGGCTGGTGTTCGTCAACCTGCCCATCGCCTTCGGTCGGATGCCCGGCGGCGGCATTCTCGCACCGCTCTTCTTCGCCCTGCTCGCCTTCGCCGCGCTGACCAGCGCCATCTCCATGCTCGAGGTGCCGGTCGCCTACCTGATCGACGAACGTGGCTGGAGGCGCCGCCGGGCCGTGTTCACCGCCGGTGGGCTGATCGCCCTGGCTTCCGTTCCGGCGGCACTGAGCGGCGGCGGCGGCTTCTTCGGCCAGGGCCTGACGCAGCTGGTCGGCAAGAACTGGTTCGACCTGGTGTTCGACGCCGTTACCAACTGGATGATGCCGGCGGGCGGGCTGGGGTTCGCCGTCTTCGGCGGCTGGGTGCTGGCCGACGCCACCCGGCGGGCCCAGTTCCCGTCGACGTTCGCCGATGTGCTCTACCGGGGTTGGTTGCTGGTGCTGCGCTTCGGTGTTCCGCTGGCGGTGGTGACGGTCTTTCTGCACGCCATCGGCCTGCTCTAGCCCGGCCTTCTCACCCATCGTCCAGGCTGGGCGGCCGCTCGCGGCGCTCTTCGAAACCTCGTTGACGCACCTCCGCAGGGTGCAGTATTGTCTCCGCCGCCATGGGTGCCCTGGTCGTAATCACCACCGTCGGAACCGAGGAGGAGGCCAACCGTCTGGCCGAGGAGCTGGTGGCTCGCCGGCACTCCTCCTGCGTCAACATCGTGCCGGTTCACCGGTCGGTCTATCGCTGGCAAGGCAAGATCTGTGACGATCGCGAGTTCCTGCTGGTGATCAAGACCCTCGAGCAGGAGTACGAGGCGGTGGAGGCCACGGTGGGCGAGCTGCACAGCTACGAGTTGCCCGAGATTCTGGCTTTCCGGGTGAGCCGCGGCGAGTCCCGGTTTCTCGAGTGGATCGCCCACTCGCTCGACAAAGACGCCGACTTCGCCGAGGATGTGGATGTCGGCGAGCCGCAGCCCGACTCCGGCGATTGAGGCGTCATCCTCTGCCCGGTCTTGCGGGCGGACCCCAATACCCGACGGCGAGCAGCCGGCGGTGACCGATGCAGGCTGAATCGTCCAAGCGTCGCCCCCTGCTGGCCCTGCTGCTGGTCGTGGCGGTCGGCGGTCTGGCTGCCCTGTTCTTCAAGGACACCCTGCTGGGCGCGCTCGCTCGTTCGCGCTATCCGCGGATCATCGTGGTGAGCCTCGACACGCTGCACGTCGACTACACCGGGCCCTACGGCGACGAGGTCGACTACACGCCGACGCTCGACGGCTTCGCCGCCACCGGCCTCACCTTCGACCACGCCTACACCACGGTGCCGATCACCCTGCCTTCGCACGCCAGCCTGCTCACCGGGCGCACGCCGCCCGACCTGGGAGTGATGGTCAACGGCGATGTCCTGACGACCCCCGTCGAGACGCTGGCCGAGCAGCTTGGCCGCTACGGCTACCGGACGGGCGCCGTCACGTCGCTGGGCGTGCTCGACGAAGGCACCAGGATCGGCCAGGGTTTCGACCACTACGATGACGACATGGGCGGCGAGTGGGAGCGCTGGTACCGTACCGCCGACGAGGTGGTCACCGCGGCGCAGGGCTGGGTCGAAGAGGTCGGCGACGAACCGTTCTTTCTCTGGCTCCACCTCTCGGATCCGCATGAGCCCTACCTGGAGAAGGGGGCGCCGCCCGACGTCCGTTTGACCCTCGACGGCAACCCGACCGGCGAATGGAACCTGACGACAAAGGAGGAGTTCCGGGCCGCGCTCGAGCTGCCGCCGGGAAGACACCGCGTCGCCTGGGAGTCGCTGCGCCGGCCGCGGCACGACGACTACCAGTACACGTCGCTGGTGCTCGACCTGGTGCGATTCGAGTCGACCGAGCTCGAAGAACTGCCAGAGCCGTTGACCAGTGAGGCCTGGCTGTACGAACCCTACTCGGTCGAGCTCGACAACCCCGGCAGCGCACCGGTGCCGGTTACGGTGACCTTTCGCGGCCGCACCAAGTCGCCGCCGCCGTCCGAGGTTTTCGCCGCCTATTCGGCGGAGGTCGGGTACATGGACGGCTGGCTGGGCCGTTTCGAGAGCTTCCTGACGGATCGCGGTCTGGCCGAGAAGACCCTCTGGGCGGTGGTCTCCGACCATGGTGAGGGCCTCTTCCGCTTCGGTTCGATCGGCCACGCCACCTACACGCAGGAGGACCAGCTGCGCATCGTCTGGATGCTCAAGGGCCCGGGCGTGCCTGCCGGCCGGAGGATCGCCAACCAGCCCGTGCTGGTCGAAGACGTCATGCCGACGCTGCTCGACCTCGTCGGACTGCCCTCGCCGGATGGGGTCAGCGGTCATTCGCAGGTGCGCTGTTGGCGGCGGGATGACTGCTACGCGCGGGAGGAGTGGTGGTCGTACGGCGCCAACGTCTACGACGAGAGAGTGACGGCCCTGGCCGGCTATCGCTGGCCTTACAAGCTGCTGTGGCAGAACCGCCGGCGCACCGGCCTGTTCGACGTCTCGACCGATCCCTTCGAACAGAACGAGCTTTCGGGCGGCGGCAAGGATGCGGCGAAGCTGCCGCGCGAGGCGGCCCGGCTGCAGGCGTCCCTCGAGCGCAACCGGCGAGCGCTGCAAAAGCGGCTCGAGGAGCGCGGGGCCGGGGAGCTCAGTGCGGAGCAGATCGAGATGCTGCGCAATCTCGGCTACATGTAGGGCCCCAGGGTAAGGCCATGGGGCCGGTCGCCAGCGCCGGTTGGAATCCCTGGCTGCGCTCCGGCGCCATCGCCCCGGGCGAATACCGCGCCTGCGGTGCCCTCGGTCGCCAGGCGTTTCATCTGCAGGCAGCTACGGCGTTTCGTAGACGCTTGGTGAGAAGGTCAGGCTAGACGGCGTCCAGGGCCTGCTCCAGGTCGGCGGTCAGGTCTTCCAGGTCTTCCAGGCCGACCGAGATCCGCACCATGCCGTCGGTGAGGCCGATCCTGGCGCGCTGCTCTGCGGGCACCGAGGCGTGGGTCATCGAGGCCGGGTGGGAGATCAGGGTCTCGACGCCTCCCAGGCTTTCGGCCAGGGCCATCACCTCGACCCGGTCGAGAAGCCGCTTGGCGGCCTGGTAGTCACCCACGTCGAAGGTGATCAGGGCGCCGAAGCCCGAGGCCTGGGACCTGTGGAGATCGTGTCCAGGGTGATCGGGCAGACCGGGATAGAGCACCCGCTGGACCTTGGCGTGGCCGGCCAACAGCGCGGCAATCTCGCGGCCGCTGCTCTCGTGGCGCGCCATGCGCACCGCCAGGGTCTTGATGCCGCGCAACACAAGGAAGCTCTCGAAGGGCGCCAGGACAGCGCCGGCAGACTTCTGCATGAAGGAGAACCACTCGGCGGCCCGGTCGTCGTTGGTGGCCAGCACGCCGCATAGAGAGTCGCTGTGGCCGCCCAGGAACTTGGTGGCCGAGTGCATGACGACGTCGGCGCCGAGCTCGAGAGGCCGCTGGAAGTAGGGCGACATGAAGGTGTTGTCCACCGCCAGCAGCGCGCCGCCGGCGTGGGCGATCTCGGCTGCTCCGGCCAGGCTGGTGATCTCCATCAGTGGGTTGGTGGGGGTCTCGACGAGGACCAGCCGGGTGCGTCGGGTCATCGCCGCCCTGAGCTCGTCCAGCCGCGACGTGTCGACCCAGCTGAAGGAGAGGTCGTAACGCTCCAGCACGTGTCTGAAGAGGCGATACGTGCCGCCGTAGACGTTGCCCGAAACAACCGCGTGGTCGCCGGCCTCGAGCAGCGAGACCAGGGTGGAGATGGCCGCCATGCCGGACGCGAAGGCATGCCCGGCCTTGCCGCTCTCGATCGACGCCACGTTGGCTTCCAGCGCCTCGCGGGTCGGGTTCTGCACCCGGGCGTACTCGTACCCCTTGTGCCGGCCGAGCTCGTCGTGCACATAGGTGACGTTCTGGTAGATCGGCACGGCCACGGCGCCGGTGGTGGGGTCCGGGGGCTGGCCGGCATGGATGGCGCGGGTCGAGAAGCCGCGGTTCTTGGGGTCGCCTTTCAAAGGGGGCCTCCTCTTCTGCAGCGGTGCATTGTAGCCGCCGGCGCAGCGTCACGCTCAGCCGGCGCAGGGCATCGAAGAGCAGGGGGGGCACTCCGGCTTGGCCCAGGAGGACGGCCGGCAACTGAGGTCGAGAGGCCGGAGCTCGTGCCCGAGGGGACCGGCCGGCAAGAGGAGTCGAGGGGTGGGTCCTCCAGGGGCCCGGCTCGAGTGGTTCCGAAGGCGGGTGGGAGGCTCTCGCCTACTTCGCCGGCGCTCGGGCCGAGCGTGCCCTTTGACGCGGCTTGCCAGGCGCGCCGGCTACGATACCCCTGGGTGGACGGCTACGATACCCCTGGGTGGACCCACCCCTCGACTCCTGTTGCCGGCCTCCGGTGGGGCTGATCAGGCTTGGCGCCGGATCTGCCGGCTTGGCCTGGCAAAGCGAGAGAGCGGACGCGCCCTCGAGCGATTGAAGAGGAGACGAAGGCGGGTCTCGAGGGGGCGCGCCGGCGGGGCGGCTCAGGGGTCTGGCGGCGGGTAGTGGCGCGAGGCCAGGGGCTCGAGGGGGACCCAGGCGTCGGGCAGGGCGTCGTGGATGCGGGCGAGGCGGGCGTCACGGCTGCCGGCGGAGCCGAACCAGGCAGGTGGGGCCGTCGGTGCGGCCAGGTGCATGTTGATCAGCCAGGTTCTGTGCCCGGAGCGCTTCCTGGCCGCCTCCCAGTCGGGATCGCCCATCAGCCAGTCGGGTAGCAGCCAGACGTCCACCGCCTGGAGCAGATCGCTGTAGGGCTGGAGGTCGGGCGCCGTGGCCGAGGTGTCGCCTACGTGCAGCACATGCATGTCGCCCAGGCGGATGATCAGGCCAAGGTTCTGGATCGGCAGGCGGCCATGGTGGAGGTTGAGGACCCGGACGCTGACGCCGGGCAGCTCGACCAGCGCGCTCTTTCCCTTGTCCGGGTGTATCGTCAGTATCTCGAGCTTCTCGGCCTGCTCGCCAAGCTCCTCGCTGAGGGCCGCCACCGCCTCTCCGGTGGAGAGGAACATCGTCGCCGGGTTGGCCCGCAGGTGTCTCGCCACCGCCGCCGCATCGAAGTGGTCGGCATGGGCGTGGCTGGCCAGGATCAGGTCGACGCCGGCGAACCGGCCGCGCGCCGCCTCGAGATCGGCGCGCAGGGCGGCGGGCACGACCTGGTACTCGCGCAGCCCGTCGCCGAAGAGCGCGTCGACCAGCACCTTCGTCTCGCCGGCCTCGAGCAGAAAGCCCTCGTTGGCCAGGTAGGTGATCTGCACTCCGGCAGGGCCGTCGGTGCCGGCGGCCGAGGCCCGAAAGCCGCCATGGAGAGCGCCCAGACCGCACAGCACCACGCAGGCGAGGAATGTCCGTCGTCGCATGCACCCCAGGATAACCGCCCCGGTGGCGAGAGTAGAATCTGGCGCCATGAACGATAGAGAGGAGTTCTCGCCGATTCGCTGGGACGACGGGCTGAAGCTGCTCGACCAGACGCTGCTGCCCCGCGAAGAAGCCTGGATCGACTGCGCCACGCCGGAGATCATCGCCGATGCCATCTACCGCCTGGCGGTTAGGGGGGCGCCGGCGATCGGCGTGACCGCTGCCTACGGGCTGGTGGTCGGGTTGCGTACCGCCGGTGAAGGTCAGGAGCCGAGAGAGCGCTTTGCGGAGGTCTCGGAACTGCTCGGGGCCACCCGTCCGACAGCGGTCAATCTGCGCTGGGCGCTCGAGCGCGGGCGGCGGGTCTTCGACGAGCATGTCGATCGTGGTGCCGCCGCGGTGATCGCCGCCCTGCTCGATTGGGCGCACGGGCTGCACGCCGCGGACGTCGCATCCTGCCGAGCGATCGGCGATTTCGGCGCCGAGCTGTTCGTCGCCGGCGACCGGGTGCTCACCCACTGCAACACCGGTGCACTGGCGACGGCGGGCTACGGTACGGCCCTCGGCGTGATCACTTCGTCCTTCCGCGCCGGCAGGCTCGCCCAGGTCTGGGTGGACGAGACCAGGCCTCTGCTCCAGGGAGCGCGGCTGACCGCCTGGGAGCTGGGGCGGCTCGAGATCCCCTACAAGATCGTCACCGACTCGAGTGTCGGCATCCTGATGGCGCGCGGTCTGGTGGACCGGGCGGTGGTGGGCTCCGACCGCATCGCCGCCAACGGCGACGCCGCCAACAAGATCGGTACGTACACGGCGGCGGTGTTGGCCAATCGCCACGGCGTGCCGTTCTATGTCGCGGCGCCGCTGTCGACCATCGACCGCGACACGCCGACCGGCGACCAGATACCCATCGAAGAGCGCCCGGCAGACGAGGTGACGCACGTCTTCGGCGCCGACGTGGCGCCCGACCGGGCGCCGGCCGCCAACTTCGCCTTCGACGTCACGCCAAACGAGCTGATCACCGCCATCATCACCGAAGAGGGCGTGCTCGAGCCGCCGTACAACGAGTCGATCGCCGCGGCGTTCGCGCGCCAGGCGGGAGAGGAGCGAACATGAGAACACGCGTTGCCCTGGCCCTGCTGCTGGTCGTGGTGGCCGGCGCTGCCACCTGGCCGGCCGAGGGTGAGGAGACGGCCACCGAGGAGGTGGCCGTGCTCGAGACCAGCATGGGCAAGATGACGTTTCGTCTCTTCGCAGCCGAAGCGCCTCTCACCACCGCCAACTTCAAGCAACTGGTCGGCGAAGGCTTCTACGACGGCCTGCCGTTCTACCGTGTGGTCGCGGGACACGTCATCCAGGCCGGCGACGGCGGCGAGAACGAGCGGGCGACCGTGCAGGGCGAGTTCGGCGCCCACCCGCACGTCACCGGCGCGGTTGGCCTGGCGCGCGACGCGGATCCCGACAGCGGCAGCACCGAGATCTACATCTGTCACGCGCCGCGGCCGCACCTTGACGGGCGCTACGCCGTCTTCGGCCTGCTGGTCGAGGGCTTCGAGGTGCTCGAAGCGATCGGCAATGTCGAGGTCGAGGAGCAGTGGGAGGGCGAGGTGGCCTTCCACAAGCCCGTCGAGCCCGTCATCATCCAGCGGGCCTATCTCGAGAAGCGAACGGTGCCGGCCGACCGAGGCGCGTTGGCGGCCGTCAACCTGTAGACTCCGCGTCGCGGTCGGCGGCGGGGAAACCGACGCCCGATCGGTCGCGTAACCACAGCGCGGGGACTGCCCCGTCCGATCCCAACAGACCAAGGAGTACGAAATGTCCGTTAAACGCTTTCTCATCGGAGCCCTGTCTCTCATCGCTCTTGCCGTCTTCTCGTTGCCGGTCGCCGCCGCCGAAGCGCCGCCGGATCCGTATCTGTACACCATCGACGCCAGCCACAGCACGGCCGGCTTCGCGGTGCGCCACTTCACGGTGAGCAACGTGCGCGGCAAGTTCGGCCAGCTCGAGGGCGCCATCCACTTCAACCCCGACGACCTGTCCGCCTCCGGGGTGAGAGTCGAGATCGAAGCCGCCTCCATCGACACCGACCACGAGCAGCGCGACGATCACCTGAAGAGCGCCGACTTTCTCGACGTCGAGAATCACCCGACGATCATCTTCGAGAGCACCAAGGTCGAGAAGGGTGCCGAGGGCTTTGTGGTGAGCGGCGACCTGACCATGCGCGGGGTCACCAAAGAGGTGAGCTTCCCGTTCGAGATGGCGGGCCCGATCAAGGACCCCCTGGGCCTCATGCGTATGGGCATCGAAGGCAGCCTGACCGTCGATCGGCGGGACTGGGGCCTCGAGTGGAACCGTGCGATGGAGACCGGCGGGCTGTTTGTCGGCCACGACGTCAAGATCGAGCTCACCGCCGAAGCCACCCGGCAGTAACCGAAGAGCGGTCGATAACCGGTTCTTTGGCGTGTCCCCGGCCGGAGTCCTCGCGGCGGGCGGGCGATGCCGTGGCGTGGCAAGATGGGCCCAGCTCGGCGTGTCGAGCGTAGAGATCGGAGGCCTCCGGCATGCGGCAATCCCTTGTGATGACCCTCATCGGCCGGGATCGGCCCGGCCTGGTGGAGACGGTCGCGGCGGCGATCGAGAAGCACGGCGGCAACTGGGAAGAGAGCCGCATGGTGCAGTTGGCGGGCGAGTTCGCCGGTCTGCTGCGCGTTCAGGCGCCAGCCGAGGGCGCCGCCGAGCTGGAACGGGCCCTGCGCCGCATCGAGGGTGTTTCGGTCATCGTGGCGCGGGCGGTCGACGAGCCTGCAGCACCCGATACCCGGTTTCTCGAGCTGGAGGTCGTGGGACAGGATCACCGCGGCATCGTGCACGGCCTGATGGCGGCACTGGCGGCAAGCGGGGTGAACGTCGAGGAGCTCGAGACCGAGGTCGTCGACGCGCCGATGTCCGGCGAGCGGCTCTTTCAGGCGCGGGCACGCCTGCGGGCGCCGGCGTCACTGAGCGTCGAAGAGCTGCGGGCGGAGCTCGAGCGCCTGGCCGCGGACCTCATCGTAGAGGTCCGGCTGGAAGAGCCTAGAAACGGCTGATCGGCGGGGGGACCGCCGCAAAAGCGGCCCGGGATCCGCCGCTTTGTTTCTGCGCGGCGATTTGTTGGCGCGCCCGGCGGGCGATCGGAATCCGCCGCCGGGACCACAGCGGTTGACCTAACTTCCGATTATCAAAGAATTTTCTCGACTCGGGCGGCGAACATCGCGCGGCCCTCTCCGGTCTCGGGCTGTTTGGCATGCGGGTTGCGGTACGGAAGTTAGCGACAGCTATAGGCGGAGAACGGAAGGGGGCGTCATGAGGGGCGTCATGAGAGCCAACCTGAAGAGACGAAGAGGTCGGAGATGGGTCGCGTTGGGGCTCGCGGCCGCGGTGCTGGTACTGATCGCGCCGGCGGCGCCGGTGGCGGCGCCCCGGGCGCCGGCCGCATTCATCGTCCAGGCATCCACCACGGGCCTGGCCGCCCAAGCAGTGGCGGCGGTCGGCGGTGAGCTGACCCACCGACTCGAGATCATCAACGCCGTAGGCGCGCGGCTGGCGGATGAGCAGCTGGCGATCTTGCGAGCGGGGCACGGGATAAGGGTCTACGAAAACCGAACTGCCGAGACAGCCGTCAACACGACGGAGCTCGGACCGGTCGGGGACGTCGAGATCGGCGGCTCCGAGAGGGTCGAGCACCAGGGAATCGACACCGAGTACCCGGCCTTTATCGATGCCGACAAGCTGCACCGGGCCGCCATCGACGGAGCGGGTGTGACGATCGCCTTCCTGGACACGGGTGTCTGGACCGAGGGCAGCCAGATCGAGCGGGGCGTGGCGCAGGACGGTCACGGCCGGGATCGGATCCTGGCCCAGTACAACGCCGTCGCCGACATCGAGACCAGTGGGCCGATCCTGGCGCAGCTGCTCGACGCGCCGGGTGTCGCCACTGACATGAGCGGCCACGGCACGCACATATCGAGCGTTTCAGCCTCGAGCTACGTGGCCGAGGCGAAGGGCAACCTGCAGCTCTACAACGGCGTTGCTCCCAACGCCGATCTGGTGGTGGTCAAGTCGTTCGATGCGGACGGCCGGGGCACCTACCTGGACGTCATCCGCGGCATCGGCTGGGTGGTAGCGAACAGGAGCCGCTACGGCATCCGGGTGCTCAACCTCTCCTTCAGCGCCGAGCCGATCTCCTACTACTGGGACGACCCGCTCAACCAGGCGGTGATGCAGGCCTGGCAGATGGGCATCGTCGTCGTCGCCTCGGCCGGCAACCGCGGCCCCGACGCCATGACCATCGGCGTACCGGGCAACGTTCCCTACGTCATCACCGTCGGCGCCATGTCGGATGCCGCCAGCCAGGACCCGAGCGACGACTTTCTGGCCTCCTTCTCCTCCACCGGGCCGACATTCGAGGGATTCGTCAAGCCCGAGGTACTCGCCCCGGGCGGCCACGTCATGGGCCTCATGTCGGAGAAGTCGCTCATCGCCGCCGAGCACCCCGAGTTCCACAACGGCGCCAGCTACTTCACGATGTCCGGCACCTCGCAGGCCACGGCGGTGGTCTCGGGGGTCGCGGCGCTGATGCTCCAGGCCGACCCGGGTCTGACCCCGGACGACCTCAAGTGCCGCCTCATGGCCAACGCCCGTCCGGCGGTGGAGGAAGGCCCGGTGACCGGTGAGTTGAAGCTGGCCTACAGCGTCTTCCAGCAGGGCGCCGGCCTGGTCAACGCCCGCGACGCGGCCTACGACTGGTCGAAGGGCTGCGCCAACAGCGGGTTGGACATCGGCCTGGACCTGGCGGGCACGCAGCACTACGGCGGCCGCGCCAACCGCGACGAGAGCGGCGCCTACTACCTGGACGGCCTCGAGGGAGACGGATTCACCTGGAGCGACGGCTTCCTGTGGAGCGACGGCCACAAATTCCACGAGGGCTATGCCTGGAACGATGGCTTCTTGTGGAGTGACGGGATGGTGTGGAGCGACGGCTACACCTGGAGCGATGGCCTGTTGTGGAGCGACGGCCTGGTGTGGTCGGACGGCATCACCTGGAGTGACGCCTACATGGCGATCAACCGCTGGGTGGAGCAGGAGTAGGGGCAGGCGCCAGCGGCGGGAACAGAGCCGGCGCACGCCGGTGGCCGGTGGCCTGTTCATAGGCGTAGGCGATTCGGATCAGCGTCCCCTCGGCGTAACGCCGCCCGAGGATCTGCAGACCCGCCGGCAGGGTACCGCGGCTGTAGCCCATCGGCACGGTGACCGCCGGCATGCCGGTGGCCGGCGAGACCAGCTGGCTGTTGTCGCCCTCGTACTCCTCGCGCGGACGGTCGAGGTGAGCCGGCGGGTGGGTCCAGGAGGGGTATAGCAGGGCGTCGACGCCGGCCGCGTCCATCGCCGCCAGAACGTCGCCGTGGAACGCCCGCCGCAGCGGATGCTCGAGGTAGAACGGACAGGGCTCGGGCCACTCCTCGGGCGGCACCGCGTGCGGCGCGGTGCCGTAGAACTCGAATGCCGGCCCGGTGTAGGGCGATGCCCGACCGCTCTCGTGTGCCTCCATGACGTCCACAAGCGGTGCCCGGTCTCCCAGCGACAGAAAGTACTGATAGACGTCGTAGCGAAAGCGCGGGCAGTACGGATCGGCTTCCAGGTGGGCTTCGAAATTCGGCACGATCACCGGGTCGACGATCTCCGCGCCAGCGGCAGCGAGGTCGCGCAGGGCAGCTTCGAAGACCGCCAGGATCTCGGCGTCGCTGAACTCCGGCTCGGCCAGGGCGCGCAGGACCCCCAGCCGAGCGCCGCGCAGCCCGTTGGGGTCGAGGAAGGTGGTGTAGTCCGCTTCGCGCTTGCCGGGCTCGGTGGCGCGGTCGGCGGGGTCGTGGCCGGCCACGACGTCGAAGATGCGGGCGCCGTCCTCGACCGTGCGGGTCATCGGCCCGGCGATGTCGCGGTCGAACGCCAGCGGGATCACCCCGTCGCGGCTCGTCAGGCCGATCGTCGAGCGGATGCCGAACAGGGCAAGGTGGGAGGACGGGCCACGGATCGAATTGCCGGTGTCGGTTCCCATGCCGGCGACGCCGAAGCTGGCCGCCACCCCGGACGCCGTGCCGCCGCTCGAGCCTGCCGGCACCCGGTCCAGGGCGTAGGCGTTGGCGGTGATGCCGCGGGTCGAGCTCTCGGTGCGCCGCGGGCTGAAAGCCCACTCGGCCATGTTGGTCTTGGCCAGCACGATGGCGTCGGCCTCGCGCAGCCGACGCACCATGAAGGCGTCGTCGGGCGGCAGGTTGTTCTCGAGCACGATCGAGCCGCCGGTGGTCGGCAGGTCGTGGGTGTCGAAGTTGTCTTTGACCAGGAGCGGGGCGCAGAACAGAGGACCCAGCCGGTTGCCCGCGGCGAGCCGCGCGTCGATCTCGTCGGCCCGCTCGAGGGCCCGCGGGTTGAGCATCGAGACGGCGTTGAGGCCGCTGGGCTGGTCGTAGGCCTCGATCCGGGCGAGGTAGGCTTCGACGATCCGTCGACAGCTGGAGCGGCCCTTGCGCAGCGCTGTCTGCAGATCGGCGATGGTCGCTTCGACGACCTCGATATCGGCGTCGCCGGCCGCCGGCCCGGGCTGCACCGGCACGCCGCAGCCGGCGACTGCCAGGGCGGCGAGGAACAGTCGGGAGGCGAGAGCCACGAAGTCGCTTTTCATGATGTTCTCCTCGGCGGCACTGTCCGTTCGGAGTCCCCCGAGTGAAAGCGCCCCAAGCCGCCCGGGTGTGCTGCGGCGATCTTATCGAGTAGCCTCGACGGCGTGAATGAACGGCCGGCCAGCCGGGCGGGCGATGGCGGTCCCGGGGACGGGCGATCGCGATCCAAAACACCCGGTCTCCGATTCCAGCACAGGAGCGAACCTATGACCGCACTTCCCGTTTCCCTCATTCGACAGCTTCGGTGCGCCTGCCTGGGCGCGGTTCTGGTGGGCCTGGCGGCCGCTGGCGCGGCCCAGGTGCCCATTATCCAGCCGGGCGCGCCCGGCGCGCCGGCGCGAGAGCTCAGCGCCGACGAGGCGATCGAGATTGCCGATACGAGCTATTCGCCGGCCGACGCGCTGTTCATGCAGGACATGATCCCGCACCATCACCAGGCCATCGAGATGGCTGCACTGGTGGCCGACCGCACGAACCGCCCCGAGCTGATCGACGTGGCTGGGCGCATCGATGGCTCGCAAGCGGATGAGATCGAGTTCATGCAGCAGTGGCTGCGTGAGCGAGGCGAGCACGTGCCCGACCCGACCGCGCATCATGGGATGCACACCTCCCACAAGATGGCCGGCATGGCGACGCCGGAGCAGATGGCCGAGCTCGCGGCATCGAAGAGCACGACATTCGACCGGCTGTTCCTGCGGCTGATGATCACCCACCACGAGGGCGCGGTGAAGATGGTCGAGGAGCTCCTCGAACAGCCGGGCTCGGCCTATGACCCGGTGCTGTTCGAGTTCACCACGGATGTCACCAACGACCAGAACGCCGAGATCCAGCGCATGAACGCGCTCCTGGTCTCCCTGTCCGACGACCCGCGCGCGGCGCTGGCTGCCGGGTTCGATGACGCCGGCCAGGCGCTGCTCAACCTCGAGCTCGTGGCCACGCTGCCCAAACCGGCGGGATTCTTCGACCCGCAAAACCCGGCCGGGCTGCCGGCGAAGCGCCTGAAGCAGGACACCGCCGGTGACCAAGAGGCCGAAGCGGCGGCCGACGACGACCAAGATGACGAAGGGAAGGAAGACGAAGAGGATGAGGACGAAGACGAAGACGGACGCTCGCCGCTGCTGAGCTTCGCCAACACCGATCTGGCCTTCGCCGGCGACGTGATGGTGGCCGGCAACTACCACGGCTTCAACATCTACCGGCTGGCCGGCGACGGGCTGCCGGAACTGCTCAGCTCGGTGGTCTGCCCTGGCGGGCAGGGCGATGTCTCGATCGTCGGGGACCTGCTGATCATGTCGGTCGAACAGACCCGGGGGCGGCTCGACTGCGGGCTCGAGGGCGTGAGCGAGGACGTCAGCCGCGAGCGCTTCCGAGGACTTCGCATCCTCGACATCAGCGACCTGACCCGGCCGATACAGGTTGGCGCGGTCCAGACCTGCCGCGGCTCGCACACCCACTCGGTCGTCTCAGGCCCGGGCGAGGACGGCAAGATCATCGTCTACAACTCCGGGACCGCTTCCATCCGCGACGAGGATGAGATCGCAGGCTGCATCGACGAGACGCCCGGCGACGACCGCACGGCGCTGTTTCGCATCGACGTCATCGAGATCCCGGTCGACCAGCCGGCCGAGGCGCGCATTGTCGACAGCCCCGCGGTGTTCGCCGATCCCAAGAAGGGTGTCCTGGCCGGGCTGTGGAAGGGCGGCGATCACGGCGAGGACACCCAGGAGACCAAGCAGACCGATCAATGCCACGACATCACCGTGTTCCCCGAGCGCGGCATCGCGGCTGGCGCATGCTCGGGCAACGGCATCCTGTTCGACATCTCCGACCCAACGAACCCCAAGCGCATCGACGAGGTCATCGACAAGGGCTTTGCCTACTGGCACTCGGCGACGTTCAACAACGACGGCACCAAAGTCATCTTCACCGACGAGTGGGGCGGCGGCGGCCGGCCGCGCTCCCGCGCCTACGACCCGCTCACCTGGGGCGCGGATGCGATCTACGACATTGTCGACGGCAAGCTCGAGTTCCGCGCCCACTACAAGATGCCGGCGCCGCAGCTGGAGGAGGAGAACTGCGTGGCGCACAACGGCTCCATCGTGCCCGTACCGGGCCGCGACATCTTCGTCCAGGCCTGGTACCAGGGTGGCATCTCGGTGGTCGACTTCACCGACTCGGCCAACCCGGTGGAGATCGCCTACTTCGACCGTGGACCCATCGATGCCGAGGACCTGATCCTTGGCGGGTACTGGTCGACCTACTGGTACGACGGCCGGATCTACGGCACCGAGATCGCGCGCGGGCTGGACGTGTTGGCGCTCGTACCCAGCGAGCACCTGTCCGAGAACGAGATCGCCGCGGCGACCGTGGCCGACCAGGGCGGCGTGTTCAACCCGCAGCAGCAGTTCCGCGTCCGCTGGCCGGCCGAGCCGGCCGTGGCCCGGGCGTATTTGGATCAGCTCGAGCGCGGCGAGGGGCTGTCACAGTCGCTCGCGGCCGCCCTGGCCAAGGCAGTCGACCGCTCGGCGGCGCGGCTCGAGGACGGCGCGCGAGACAAAGAGCTGGCCGCGAGCTTGGAGTCGTTGGCGGCGGTTCTGGACGAAGAGGCCCACGGCGACACCGTTGCGAAGATGCGGCGGGCCGCGCTGGGCGAGACGTTGAGCGGGATCGCGGCAAGGCTGCGCTGACCGCGCGGCGCGCCGGAGAGGACGAGTGAGGATCATCGTCGTCGACACCAACGTCGCTCTCTCGTTCGTCACCGACCGCGACC
>CALZJC010000032.1 GCA_945787525.1 Thermoanaerobaculia bacterium
CTGGTCGCCTCGGCAACGCCGCGCAAGCTGTACTCGAGGTCGAGGGCCCGGCCGACGACGAACATCACCCGTTTGCGGCTCATCGGCCGCTGCGCGTTGGCCGGCTCAGCGCCGGCCAACGTCGAGGCCAGAAAATTGTGCCGGATCTCACCCTGCGACCACTCGACGAACTCGAAGTCGTTGCTGCCGGTGGTGTGGCCGGCGACGTTGACCAGCTCCTCGTTGGGTACCGTGTGGCAGCTGAAGCAGTTGGCCACCACCGGGTAGAGATCGGAGGGCCGGCGCATCCCGGCCCGGCGACTGCTGTCGATCCGCTGACGACGGTGCGCCGCCGGCTCGCTCTGGTGATCGAAGCCCTCGCCGTAGTCGTTGTGCAGCTTGATCCAGCCGCGTCCGGCGCCGTGGCAGGACTCGCAGGAGACGCCCGAGTCGACCCGGATACTGTCCCCCTCGACGACCGGCGTGTAGTGGCAGCTGAAGCACGGGCTGCCCCGCTTGATCAGCCGGAAGCCGAGCTTGCCGGCGATGGCCAGCGCCTGCTCTTTCTTGTGCAGGGTGCGGAAGCCGGTCGCGTGGGGAGTGCTCTTCCACACCTCGTGCTCGGACAGGTGGCACTCGCCACAGGCTTCGGCGGTCATCACCTGCCGTGGATCGATGCGGGCGTACTCGAGAAACGGCAGCTCCTGGGCCGCCGCGCCTGAAGCCACCCCCAAGTCGAGAGCCGCCGCCGCACACGCCACCATCAGCCGGGCGGCGCGCCCGTCGATCGTCCTGACGCGGCGAGCTCGACTCACGGAGTCGAGTCTCGGCGAGGCTGACATTCGAACCGCGGAAGCCCGCGGGGCTGGAAGCGATTCAAAACTTGACCACCAGCTCGAATCGGCCGCCGTACAGCGTCTCGTCGGCGCCGAGCGCCCCGCCGTCACGCCGACCGACGAATCCGTCCCAGACGAGCACCAGCCGCCGGCCCAGCGCCATCTGGTAGCGCACCGTGGCGGCGGCCGAGTCGGTCACGTCGCTCGCCGTGCCGAGCCGCAGCCCCACCTCGGCCAACAGCTGCCGACGCTTGGCCGGCCCGTAGAACCTCTGGTAGCCGAAGGCGCCGCCCGCCACGTCGCGCGCCCGGCTCGACAGGGGCGCACCGTAGCTGCCCAGCCCGACCGCCGCGAAGTTGATGCCTGCCCGCCCCAACGGGCCGCCGGTCGCCGGGCCGCGGGCCGCCGAGCTGAACTCGTCGACCGCCACGAAGCCGGTGAAGTAGATCAGGTCGTCGGTGTAGTGCGGGGTCCAGGACAGCTCCCCGAAGAGGACGGCCCCGTCGGTCGACTGGGCGGTCTCCGCGTCGACGGCGTGCGAGGCGAGCAGGCGAAGCGAGGTGTTCCGGACGCCGATCCGCTGCACCGTGCTGATGCCGCCGGCGATGAGATCGCCGCTGGTCTCGCTACCGCTGACGTAGACCAGATCCACGTCGATGGTGGAGCGCCGGACGTCGGTCGAGGTCAGCAGGGCAACGATCTCGGCGGCCCGATCCTCGACGTTGGCGCGGTGGATCTCGTCGACGCCGACAAACAGAGTGGCGCGGAAGTTGGAGGTGCCCTTGGGCAGCAGCGTGTTGCGCGTCAGGCCGACGCCGTCGATCGAGTCCTCGATCAGCATGCCCTCCTGGAACTGGAGGGGCTGCCGGCCGACCGAGAAGCCCACGTCGGAACGCCCGAAGTCGTCGGAGTCGAGCTTGGGGAAGATCTCGCCGAAGTCGCCTTCGAAGTAGAGCGACTGGATCTCCGCGTTGAGCTCCTCCCGAAAGCGGTCGCCGTCATCTCCAAATGCGGCCTGGAAAGCGGCATCGCCCGGATCGGGCTCGAGGATGTAGCTGGTGAACCGGCCTTCCCGGTCCAGGTTGCGGAAGCCGACCACCAGCCGCTCGGTGCCCGACAGCTGCAGATTGGCGAACAGGTCGAGACGCCCGGCGAGCTCGGTGAACCTCGTGTCGCCGCGCTCAAAGCTCTGGAACGCCGTTCTCAAAGTGCCAAAGACGATCAGGCTGGGCTGCCAGACGGCTCCAGTGGGCAGTTGGATGCCCGGCTTGATGCGGCCGGTGCCGAGATACGGGTTGCCCAGCTCGAGCAGGTACCTGGGCCGCTCGGGGAATCCCTCGAGCTGCAGCGGGATGAGCTCGTGGGTGAGGGCGCTCGAGTGGTGGTCCTCCTCCTTGCCCTGGGCGGCGGGCCGGCCTTCTTCGCCGCCACTCTTGGGCTCCTCTCCGGCCGCGAAAGCCGGTACGACGAGCGCGGCAACGGCCAGCACCGCCACCCAGCGGGAGGGCGAAGAGGGGGCGCTCAAGGAGCCGTCTCGCCCTCCTGGCGGCCGGCCAGGACTTCGCTATGCCGCTCCCAGAGCACGAGGTGCCCTGCCACGACCCGTTCCGCCACCTGTTTGGCGCTCATGTTGTAGTCGAATCCGACGATCTTGATGAAGTTGATCAGATTCACCGGCACCATGCCCGCCACCAGCCGCACCTGGATCCGGTAGGGAGGTCTGCCCGTCAACCGCGACGGCGTCACCCGGTAGCGGGCCCAGCGCCGACCCAGGGGCTCGATGTTCTGCTTGTGCTTGCGCGCCCCCGAAGGTCGCCCGGTGAGAATCGTCGATGAGGTGGAGGGCCGGAGAAACGGCAACGGATCCGGCGAGTAGTTGATCGCCACGACCTGCTCGCGCTCGCCGCCCCGCACCATGCGGGTCAAGAAGCGACTCTGCAGGCTGAACAGCTGGCGATCCAGCGGCAGCTCGCCGTTGTGCACGTAGAGCGAGTGGCTGTCCCGAACGTCCCCGTTGGGATCGAGGTCGCCGGAGCGGAAGACGACCTGGCCGTCGGCGTCGGTCACCGTCGTCTGCAGGAACACCAGCCGCTCGGCGTCGAAGCCGGTCGGCACGCCGTGGCCGTTGGTGCCGTTGCTGACCTCGACGCGGAACGCCAGGCCCTTCTTCCCGTCCGCCCGGTCGACGACGATCTCGCCCAGGCGATAACCGGCCTGGAGGATCTTCTTGCGCTGACGGTCGGCCTCGGCGAGCAGCTCCTGGTTGTCGGCCAGGATGTCGCGCGCGTCGTAGCGGTCGTCGGGCGCCTGCCAGTGCTCGGGAAAGACGTAGCCTTCCGGCAGGTCGGCCTCGAACTCATCGGTGCCCCAGCCGGCCTGCCAGTCGAAGTCCAGCCACTGGCGAATGCTCGCCAGCTCCGAGGCGGCGGTGTTGTGGGGAAAGATGCCCGGGTGGATCACCGAGTAGTCCGGCCCGATGAACATGTGGTCGGTGACTTTGCGCTTGCGGGTGGGATTGCCGCCCACCACCGCCGCGGGGCCTTCGTTGTAGCCCGAGGCGACGCCGGGTTCCTTGCCCATGTGGCAGTCCTGGCAGGAGATCTTCTGGCGCGCCGCCGGCGAGGTCTTGAACTCGCTGAACGCCTCCTCCAGACGGAAGCCGTTGATCAGGTTGACGTCGTGGCAGGTGCCGCAGAAGCCCGACTGGGTCAGGGTGAAGAACTGCTCGGCGCGGCCGTGGATGGCGCGCCCGGCGCGGCCCCGCTCGGCATTCACCCGGTAGTCGCTCGACTCGATCACCCGTTCCACTTCGTTGTTGCCGGTGGGGCCGTAGATCGGCTCGAACAGGTCGCCCTCGACGATCGCCAGCCGGCCGCTGAGCTTGCCGTAGGCCCTGTTCACCCGGTGGCAGACGACGCAGGTCACGCCCTCCCGCGAGGTCGGGTGGCGGTCCATGTTGCTCATGAACTCGGGCTCTTGGAGGTTCATGCCCACCGGCGTATGGCAGCGGATGCAGAAGTCGCCGTTGGTGCCGTTGGTGAGCTTGAGCACGGTGCCGTGCATGGCGTTGAACACCGGGCTCATCTGCGCGTAGGCGTGGGGCGACACCGACCATTGGCGATAGTGCTGCGGATGGCAGGTGGCGCAGGTCGTCGCCGAGGGAAAGCGGCTCTCGAGGAACAGCTGCTCGTGCTCCTGCTCGGCGGTCAGCGGTGGCTCCTCCTGGGCGATCGCCGCCGCGAGCGGCAGGATCGCCAGCAGCGCCAGCGTCAGATAGACCTCAATCCCAGGCTCTCTCCGCATCTCTTCGACTCCCCACTCCCGGTGCGCGCGCACGGTGTCTGATCGGCGCTCTTTTCTAGCACGGCCCTGGAAACAGGGTCAACCGATCCGCCGCGGTCCCGCTGCGGCGCCGGCGATCTCACTAGAATGTGAATCCAGATGCTGTATCTGCTTCTGACGCTCGCGCTGCAGCCGGCGGCCGCCGGTCCCTCTGCCCAGGAGCTCTGGCGGGCCTGGCCGGAGGAGCGCTACATCGACACTGCCGCTCCGTGCCTGCGCCCCGCGGAGCTGAACACCGCCCTCAGCGCCCTGGCGGACGCCCATCCGCACCGCTTGCGCTTGACGGAGGTGGGTCGCTCCTACCAGGGCCGCCCCATCCACCTGCTGGCGATGGGCAGCGGAGACCGTACGGTGCTGCTCTGGTCGCAGATGCACGGCGACGAGCCGTCGGCGACCCCCGCCCTGCTGGACCTGGCCGACTTCCTGCTCAGCGAGGCCGGCGGCAACGCCGCGAAAGAGATTCTCGAGGTCCTGACCCTGCTGATGATCCCGATGCTCAACCCCGACGGCGCCGAGCTCTACGAGCGGCGCAACGCCCAGGGCATCGACATCAACCGCGACGCCCTCAACCTGGCGACCCCGGAGGGCAGGCTGCTCAAACGGATCCGTGACGAGCACCGGCCGATGCTGGGCTTCAACCTGCACGATCAGAATCGGCGCACCGCGGTCGGCGACACCGGCCGGCTGGCGACCAACGCCGTGCTGGCCGTCGCCGGCGACCCGGCAGGCACGCTGACCCCGGGCCGCCGGCGCGCCAAGCGGGCGTGCTCGGCCATCGCCGAGATCCTGGCGCCGTTCATGCCCGGCGGCATGGCGCGCTACGACGAGGACTGGAGCCCGCGCGCCTTTGGCGACAACCTGACCGCCTGGGGCACACCGGTAGTGCTAATCGAGAGCGGCGGTCTGCCGCCGGGGCGTGATCTCAGCGAGCTGACGCGGCTCAACTTCGTGGCCCTTTTCAGGGTGCTGCACGAGTTGGCGCGCGACGACCTGGCGGGGCACGGGCCGGAGCTCTACGACAGGCTGCCACGCAACAACTCGGACGCCTGGACCGACATCGCCGTTGGCGGCGGCCACCTGCGCCAGCCCAGCGCCCCCTACCCGTACCGTGCCGACCTGGCCTTCGACGTACTGCGGGACGACCGCGCCGCAGCGGGCTGCGCCCCGGGCCACAGCGCCCGATCGCGCATCGCCGAGATCGGTGACGCCCGCTTCCTCGGCGCCGGCCGCTGGATAGACGCGGCCGGCGGCACCCTGCTGGCGCCCTTCGTGGCGGGAGCCCGCGGCTGGGCGGCGCACCGCTGGCTGAATCGCGACAGCCTTTCCCGCCTCGCCCGGCTGGGCGTCGGCACGGTGCGCTGGGTCGTCAAACCGCGCCGGCTGCGCTCCGCCGAGGCCCACGCCGGCCAGATCGAGAGGCCTGGCCTGGCGCGCATCGAGGTGGTTGCGGCGCCTGCCGGAGAGCCGTGGCTGCGCCTGAGCGGTCCACCGGCGGCACCGCTCTCCGCCGCCCTGGCCGACGTGGTCGTTGCGCTCCTCGGCCAGAAACGGCGGGGCGAGGCCACCGGCCTCTCCGCCGGCGAGCTGCTGGATCGGCTCTGGTCGACCGGTGGCCGGCAGCCGCCCCGGCCCCACCTGGGGCCCGGGCGACCGGCCTCCTTTCTGCTGCTCTCGCCGGCGCCGGAGGGACGTATCGACCCGGCCGAGGCCGCTCTCCTGTCGGTCTGGATCGATGGCGTCGAGGCGGTGGCCGCGCCATGAGCGCAGCGCCCCGACGCCGCAGCCGGACGGCCGCCGCGCGTCGGTGGCGGGACACGCCCGCCTGGGTCGTCCTCGGCGCCCTGCTGCTCGCCGGCGGGCCGCTCGCCAGGGCCTCCGCCGAGCCGCCACCGCCGCTGTCCCGTTCCCAGCACCGCTGGGTGGACGCCACTCTGGCCTCCATGAGCCTGCGGCAGAAGGCCGCCCAGCTCGTCATGGTGCGGGTCTACGGCCGCTACGAGAACCCCAGATCCACGACCCACCAGCGGCTCGTCGCCGAAGTGCGCGATCTGCAAGTGGGCGGGCTGGTGCTCTTCCGGTCGGAGGTGGAGACGATTCCGCGGCTGCTCAACGACCTGCAGGCCGCCGCCAGGGTGCCGCTGCTGGTCTCGGCCGACCTGGAGAGAGGACTCTCGTTCCGAGTCGAGCGCGGAACGGTGCCGCTGCCCTACGCCATGGCGCTGGGCGCCACTGGCTCCGAGGAGGCGGCACGGTTCGCCGGCGAAGTGACGGCGCGGGAGGGCCGCGCGCTGGGCATCCACTGGGCGCTGGCGCCGGTCGCCGACGTCAACAACAACCCGGCCAACCCGGTCATCAACATCCGCTCCTTCGGCGAGGAGCCGGAGCTGGTGGCGCGGCTGAGTGCCGCCTATATCCGGGGCGCCCGTGCCGGCGGCATCCTCACCACCGCCAAGCACTTCCCGGGCCACGGTGACACCGACACCGACAGCCACCGGGCCCTGCCGGTCCTCGGCGTCGACCGCTCGCGACTCGCCGCGGTCGAGTTGGTGCCTTTCCGCCGGGCGGTCGAGGCCGGCGTCGACTCCATCATGCTGGGCCACATCGCGGTGCCCGCGATCGATCCTTCGGGAACGCCGGCCACCCTGTCGCCGGCGCTCGCCGGCCAGCTGCTGCGCGACGAGCTCGGCTTCCGCGGCCTGATCGTCACCGACGCCCTGGAGATGGCCGGCCTGAGCCCGGCCTGGACCGGCGAGTCGGCGGTTCGCGCCGTCCAGGCGGGCAGTGACGTGCTGCTGCTGCCGAGCGACAGCCGGGTCGCGATCCAGTCCGTGGTCCGGGCGGTGACCGAAGGCCAGATCGCCGAGTCGCGTCTCGACGCCTCGGTGCGCCGGCTCCTCGAGACCAAGGCGCGGCTGGGTCTCCACCGCCGGCGTCTGGTCGATCCGGGTGGCGTGGGCCGTCAGGTAGGGCGTCCGGAGGACGTCGCCCGGGCCGACGAGCTGGCGGCCGCCTCGATCACCCTGGTGCGCAACGAGGGCGACATCCTGCCGCTCGCCGCTGAGCGGCCGCTGCGGATTCTGCACCTGGCCCTGACCAGCGGCGTCAACCGCGCTCAGGACGCCATCCAGCGGGCCGAGCTCGCGGCGCGGCGAGTGCCGTTCGAGAGCCGCGCCCTGGGCAGCGAGCTGTCGGCTGGGACGGCGGACGAGATCGTCGCCGAAGCCGCCCGAATCACCCACGTCCTGATCTCCACTTTCGGCCGCGGGGTGGCCGGCGACGACGGTCCCGGCGGCATGCCCCGCGCCCATGCCCGGCTGGTGCGGCGCCTGCATCAGACCGGCGTGCCGGTGCTCGTGGCCTCCCTCGGCAGCCCCTACGTGCTGGCGCAGCTGCCCCCCGTGCCGGTCTACCTGTGCGCCTACGGCGCCGCGCCGTCGAGCCAGCGGGCCGCCATGGCGGCCCTTTTCGGCGAGACCGACATCACCGGCAGACTGCCGGTGACCCTGCCGGGACCGTACCCCAGAGGTCACGGCATCCAACTCGCACGGCGGCCGATGACGCTCGCTGCCGCCGGCCCCGGAAAACCGCCTCTGCAGCCTGGCGGGGCTCGGAAGATCGACGCCGTGATCGCCGGGTTCCTCCAGCGGCGGGCGTTTCCGGGCGCCGTCCTGGCCGCGGGCCACCAGGGAACGCTGGCCTATCTGCGGCCCTACGGCCGGCTCTCCTACGCCGACGACGCACCACCCGCCGCAGCCGACACGATCTACGACCTGGCCAGCCTGACCAAGGTCATCGCCACCACCACCATGGCGATGATCCTGGTGGACGAGGGCAAGCTCGATCTCGACAAACCGGTGCGGGACTATCTGCCGCGCTTTACCGGCGCCGGCAAGGACCGGGTCACGATTCGCCATCTGTTGACCCACTCCTCCGGGGTCGACTGGTGGGCACCGCTCTACCAGGGGCTCGAAGGCAGGACCGCCTACGTCGAGCGAATCCAGCAGATGGAGCTGGTCTACGACCCCGGAAGCAAGACGGTTTACAGCGATCTGGGACTGATTCTCCTCGGCGAGGTCCTCGAGCGCGTCGCCGGGCAGCCGCTGGATCTCTTTGTGCGCCGGCGGGTCTTCCAGCCGCTGGGCATGAAAGACACCATGTTCCGCCCGCCGGCGGAGCTGCGCAGGCGAATCGCGCCCACCGAGCAGGACCCCTGGCGTGGCCGCATGCTGCGCGGCGAGGTCCACGACGAGAACGCCTTCGCCCTGGGTGGCGTCGCACCGCACGCCGGCCTGTTCAGCACCGCCGGCGACCTGGCCAGGTTCGCCCAGATGATCCTCAACGGCGGTGTTTTCGAGCACCGCCGGATCGTCTCGCGCCGGACCGTGGAGCTGTTCACCCGCCACGCCGGCGTGCCCGGCTCGACCCGCGCCCTGGGTTGGGACACCAGATCGCCGCAGGGCTACTCCTCCGCCGGCTCTCTGTTCTCCGCCGGCTCGTTCGGCCATACCGGCTTCACCGGCACGTCGATCTGGATCGACCCGGCGCGCCGGCTTTTCGTCATCCTGCTGACCAACCGGGTGCACCCCACGCGCGACAACGGACAGATCCGAGACGCGCGGCCGGCGGTTGCCGATGCGGTGGTGCGGGCGCTGGCACCCGCGACCGCCGCTCGGACGAGAGATGCGCGGCCGACCCCGGGCGTCCCAGCGGCACCCGTCCAGGTGGGTCTCGAGAGGCTCGCCGCAGGCCACGCCTCCTGGCTTCGCGGCAAGCGGCTGGGCCTCGTGGCGCACCGCGCCTCGGTGACTCTCGATGGCCGCCACGCCATCGACGTGCTGCGTGAGGCGGGTCTCGACCTCGTGCGTCTGCTGACGCCGGAGCACGGCCTGCGCGGCGAGGCCGCTGCCGGCGAAGCCGTCGCGGATGGCCGCGACCCGGTGAGCGGCCTGCCGGTGGTCAGCCTCTATGGCGATCGACGCAAGCCGTCGCCCGAAGACCTCCGGGACCTCGACGTTCTGGTCTTCGACCTGCAGGGCGCCGGCGTGCGGTTCTACACCTACATCAGCACACTGATCCTCTGCCTCGAGGCGGCGGCCGAGGCCGGTATCGAGTTCGTCGTCCTCGACCGGCCCAACCCGCTGGGCGGCGACCGGGTGGAGGGACCGATCAGTGCGCCGCGCGACCGGGTACCGGCCAGTTTCGTCAACCTGGCACCAGGACCGCTGGTGCACGGCCTGACCCTGGGCGAGATGGCCCGCCACGTGAACTTCGGGCTGGCCCGCCCGGCGGACCTAAGGGTGGTACCCATGTCGGGCTGGGAGCGGTGGATGAGCTGGGCCGACACCGGTCGCCCGTGGGTGCCGCCTTCACCCAACCTGCGCACCGCCGAGGCGGCCCTGGCCTATCCCGGTACGGCGCTCCTGGAGGCCACCAACCTCGCCGAGGGCCGCGGCACGAAGTCGCCGTTCCTGTTGGTCGGCGCGCCGTGGCTGGACCCCGGGAAGATCAGGATCTCGGTGCCGGGCTTCGCGTTGGAGCCGGTGCGCTTCACGCCCCGCACTTCACCTGCGGCGCCCAAACCGAAGCACCGGGATGAGCGGTGCGCCGGGCTGCGCGTGCGGGTGACCGATGGCGCCGCGGCGCAGCCCTACCGGCTCGGCCTGGAGCTGCTGGCCGGTCTCAGCAGACACCCGGAGTTCGAGTGGCGGGGGAAGGGCGCCGCCCTGACCTGGCTACTGGGTACCGACCGGGTCGGCGAGCAGCTTCGGCGGCGGGAGCCGGTGGCGGAGATCCTGACCACCGACCGGGCCGACCACGCAGCCTGGCGCACGGCGCGCCGCAGCGCGCTGCTCTACTGACCGCTATTCGCCATGCCGACCCTGCTCGCCGGCCGTCTTCGCCGGCTCTTCATCCCGCCGGTCACCGCCCTCACGCTCGCGGCGGGATGCGCCTCCGGGCCGTCGCCGGACGAGCCGGGGACCTCGCCGGACGCTCCGGACAGGCTCCGCATCGCGCTGTTCAACATCCGTGAGATGCGGGCCGGGAAGATCGACGAAACCGACCCCGAGGGCGTCGGCCTCAACCCACAGCTGCGGGCGGCGGCCAGCATCATCCAGAGAGTGCGGCCCGACGTCCTGGTGCTGCAGGAGATCGATCTCCACCTCGATGCGGGCGAAGGCGAGATCGACCGCCACGCTCGCCGCTTTGTGGACGCCTACCTGAATACCGGCGACGATCCCATCGACTACCCGATCACGTTCGCCGCCCCCAGCAACACCGGTCTGCTCACCGGACTCGACCTCGATCGCGATGGCCACGTCGCTACCGACGCCGATCGCGGCGAACGCGCCCACGGCAATGACAGCTTCGGCTACGGCACCTATCCGGGCGAGTACGCCATGGCGGTGCTGTCACGCCTACCGCTGCTGGCGGACGAGGCGCGCTCCTTTCGGGAGTTCCTGTGGCGCTACCTGCCGGGCCACCACATCCCGCCCGAGGTCTACACGCCGGAGGCGCTCGAGGTCGTGCGCCTGTCGAGCAAGTCCCACTGGGACCTGCCGGTCCGGGTCGGCGATCGCCGGCTGCACCTGCTGGTCAGCCATCCGACGCCGACCGGCTTCGACGGCGAGGAGGACCGCAACGGCCGGCGCAACTTCGACGAGATCAAGCTGTGGGCCGACTACCTCGACGGCGGCGAGGCGCTGGTCGACGACGGCGGCAGGCGCGGCGGGTACGGCGGCGAGGAGCCGTTCGTGATCCTCGGCGATCTCAACGCCCGGCCCGACGAGCAGCGGTCGGTCTACGACGGCAGGCCCGCCATCGCCCAGCTCCTGGAGCACCCGCGAGTTCGGGACACCGGCCCGATAGCGATCAGCAGCGGCGCCCTACAGGGTCGTGCCGCCGGCCCGCCCGGCCATCCCGAGCGCTCCACGGCCGAGTTTCGCGGCGGCATCCGGATCGACTACGTGCTGCCGAGCGCCGATCTCGAGGTCGCCAGCGGCGGCGTCTTCTGGCCGGCGGCCGAGGAGGACCCGGCCGGCCACGCCTGGGCGGCGGCCGCCTCGGACCATCGCCTGGTCTGGATCGACGTGCTCATCCCCCGGCGCTGAGCCGGTTGGTCATTCCGGCCGGGCTGTCACTGCACCCGGGGCTCCCCCACTCTGCCGCGGCCAGACGACGCTCGCCGCCAATCCCGCCACAAAGGTGCCGGCCGAGCCCAGCAGCGCGAACCAGGGCCAGGCCAGCGCGGTGGCGAAGAACACCCAGCTCATGCCGGCGAGGCCCGTCGCCAGCCCCGCCAGGGCGGCCCGCTGCCCCACGCGGCGGGTGAAGATACCGAGGAAGAACACTCCCAGCACGATGCCGGTGGTGAACGCGGCGATGCCCAGGACGCTGTTGACCACCGACGATCTGACCCACTGCCCGCCGATGCCGACGGCGATCTGGACCAGGCCGAAGACGGCGGTGAGGGCGCGGGTGACGCGCAGCTTGCGGGCAGGCGAGACCGACTCGCCGCGGGCGGGGAAGACAAAGTCGTTGGCGGCTGCCGTGGCGCAGGAGTTGAGCGAGCTCGACAGGGTCGACATGGCGGCGGCGAAGACGGCGCCGAGGAGCAGTCCCAGCAGACCGACCGGGATGTTGTCGAGGATGAAGCGGGCGAAGACGCGGTCGGGCCGCTCGAAAGCGGTGGCCGGTGGATAGAGCTCGTAGAAGCACCACAGCCCCACGCCGATGAGCAGGAAGAGGGCGAACTGGGCGACGACGACGAAGCCGCTCACCCACAGGGCACGGCGCGCCTCGCGCAGACCCCGGGCGCTGAGGTAGCGCTGCACCATCAACTGGTCGACGCCGTGCGAGCCGAGGGTGATGAACACGCCGCCCAGCAGGCCCGCCCACAGGCCGTAGGGCTCGCTCCAGTCCAGGCCGAGATCGAAGAGGCGCAGCTTGCCGGCCGCTCCACCCATCTCGATCAGCTGCCCCCAGCCACCCGGCAGCCTCCCGAGGATCAGACCGAAGGCCACCACGGCACCGGCGATGTAGATGACGAACTGCACGAGATCGGTCCACAGCACCGCCCGGATGCCGCCAAAGAATGTGTAGACGATGGTTGCCAGCCCCATCGCAACGACCGCCCAGTGGAGCGGGATGCCGGTCATCTCCTGCAGCACGATCGCCGACAGGAAAAGCCGCAGGCCGTCCGCCAGGCTTCGGGTGACGATGAACAGGGCGGAGGCCGCCTGCTTCGCAGCGCCGCCAAACCGTTTGTGCAGCACCTCGTACGCCGTGTAGAGCGACCCTTTGAAGTACTGCGGCAGCAGCAGCACCGCGACGGCGAACCGACCGAGAAGAAAGCCCAGCGGCAGCTGCAGCCAAGTCATGTCCCGGCTGTAGGCGAAGCCCGGGATGCTCAGGAAGGTGACCGTGCTGGTCTCGGTGGCGACGATCGAGAAGAGGATCACCCACCAGGGGAGGTCGCGGTTGCCGACCATGTAGTCGGCGACGCTGCGGGCGCCGCGGCCGATCCACAGGCCCAGCGCCACCACCCCGGCGAGGTAGACGAGGAGGATGCCGAGGTCGACGGCGCCGACGCTCAGGGCGCCGCCCTCAGCGCGCCGAAGTGGGCCAGGCGGACGCCCGGGCGGTTGGCGGCCCGCACCACTTCGGGGTGGGTCAGAAGCTCGATCTCGCGCTCGCGCTCGACCGTGTAGGCGCTGCCGGCGATCAGCTCCTCGTCGGCGAGCCCCGGATGGCACATCACCTCGGTAGAGCCGGGCTCGAGCTCGCCGAGGATCTCGAGCAGCGCGTCGAGCCGCACCTCGTCGCCGTAGAACCGGTTGACGAAACGGTCGGTCGTGGCGAGCCCGGCCTCCTCCAGACGAGCCCGCATGCCCTGCCCGGCGTCGCGCACCGGAAGACCGTGCTCGCGGGCGACGGCCACCACCGCGTCGAGGACGGCCGGCACCTGATGGCAGTGGTGGTGGCCGTCGAGGTGGGTCGGCAGTCGGCCGGTCAGGCGGCGGAAGCGGTCGAGCTGCGCACGCACTTCGGCCAGCACCTCGGTGGGATCGGCCGAGCCCAGGCCCTCGGGCTTGCGCGGCAGCCGGCCCGCCCCATCCACCAGGCTCGGCAGGCGCTTCGCCGGCAATACCGGCGGACCCCCGGTGAGGGCGACGTGCAGGCCGACGCCCAGGTCCGGATTCGCGGCCAGCTCCGCCGCTGCCTCGGCGGCCGCCGCGTAGGCCACCATCAGCGTCGCGCTGGTGACGATACCGCGGCGATGGGCCTCGAAGACACCGGCATTGATGCCGCTCGTGCGTCCGAGGTCGTCGGCGTTGACGATCAGCAGGCTCTCGACCGGCGCCATCACTGCAGCAGCTCGAGGGCCAGGGTGACGGCGCCGGTAGCCGGCTCGGCCTGCAGACGGACGACCCGAGCCAGCTCCAGCTCCAGCTTCTTCTCGACCCGCTCGTAGAGGCTCGGGCAGGCCTTGAAGACGCCGCCCGCCAGGACCAGCGGGTAGGGCTCGTCGAAGCCGAGCTGGCGGTCGACCGCGTTGGCCGCCCGCACCAGGTGCCGCGCCGCCTGGTCGAGCAGCCGATCCGCGGTCTCGTCGCCCTCCTGGGCGGCCTCCTCGACGATTCCGGCGAGCCGGGCGACCCGATGCCGCGAGAGCTCCTGATCGTAGAACCAGGCCACCAGCCCATCGGGCACGGTGACCTCGAGATGGCTGCAGATGCGCTCGTACAGCGAGGTCGCCGGACCGCGCCCGTCGGCGGCGCGGATGCCCAGCCGCACCGCCGCGTGGCCGAGCCAGAACGCCGAGCCTTCGTCACCCAACAGATAGCCCCAGCCGCCGGACCGCGCCGTATTGCCCTCGCGGTCCGCGCCAAAAGCGATCGACCCGGTGCCGGAGGCGACGACGATGCCGACGCCGTCCGGCGCCCCGGCGACCAGCGCCACGACGGCGTCGTTGACGACGCGCACCTCGCGGCGGATGCCGAGGCGGCGCAGGACACCGCGGATCAACTCCTCCTCGCCGGGCCGATCGACGCCGGCGATGCCGAGGCAGAGGGCGTCGATGGGCGCCGACGAATCGAGCGCGTCGATCACCTGGAAGAGCGACTTCTCGACGTTGAGCTCGCCGTGCACCAGGAGGTTGGCGCCTCCGGCGACCGCCTTGGCCAGGACGGCGGCGCTCTCGTCGGCCAGCAGGCCGACGGTCTTGGTGCCGCCCGCGTCGATGCCGATGACGTGGCGCATTGGCGGGACTCTACGCCACCGAGGTCCGCTGGGCCAGTCCGCGCCGCCGGCCGCTAGGCGGCGGGCACGACACCCAGCCCGGGTCCCTCCGGCAGCACCAGCCGGCCGCCCTCGACCGTCACCCCCACGAACGGATCGTTGACGACCAGCAGATTGCCGTCGAGATCGGCCCAGTCGACCAGCGGCGACAGGTGGGCGGCGGCGGTCACCGCCAGCGACGACTCGATCATGCAGCCCAGCATCACCCGCATGCCATGCGCCCGGGCGACGTGGATCATGCGCAGCGCCTCGCCCAGGCCGCCGCACTTCATCAGCTTGATGTTGATGCCGTCGAACGCCTCGGCCAGCCGCGGCACGTCGGCGGCGCGGTGGGCGCTCTCGTCGGCGACGATGGGCAGCGGGCTCGTGCGGCGCAGCTCACGGCTCTCCTCCAGCCGGTCGGCCGGCAGCGGCTGCTCCACCAGCTCGACTCCCATGCCGGCGAGCCAGTCGAGCCGCTCGCGGGCCTCTTCCAGGGTCCAGCCCTCGTTGGCGTCGACCCTTACCGGCCGATCGGTCTCGTCACGCACCGCCTCGAGCACCGCGCGGTCCTCGTCCGAGCCCAGCTTGATCTTGAGGATCTCGAAGTCGCCGGCTTGGCGCACCTTGCGGGCCACCGCCTCGGGCGTGTCCAGGCCGATA